>JAUWOB010000010.1 GCA_030612345.1 Dehalococcoidia bacterium
ACTCCCTCGGCAACGTGTGGCATAGAGGCAGATATTTCAGACAAGGAGCGCCCCCTGGCCAGTTCATAGCCAACATGGTAGTTGCGACTCAGAGCGCTGGAGCAAGTAGCTATGAGGTCGCCCAGACCGGCCAGGCCATAAAAAGTGCTGGCCCTGGCTCCCAAGGCTGCCCCCAGAGAGATAACCTCAGTCCACCCCCAGGCGATGAAGGCGCCCTTGGCGTTGTCCCCTAACTCCAGTCCGTCTATCACGCCGGCTCCCAATGCTATGGTGTTCTTCAGGGCTCCGCCCAGTTCAACTCCGATAACATCATCGCTCGTAGATAGGGCCAGCCTGGATGACTCCATCAACCGCCGCGCTCTTTCCGCCACAGCTGTATTCTGGGCGGCAATGACGGAAGCTGCGGGTAGGCCTTGAGCGATCTCCTTGGCGAGATTGGGGCCGGAGAGAACGCAGATCTGTCCTCTTAGAGGCGGAGCAATCTCCTCGGCCAGCACCTCTGACATCCTTCTCCCGCTGCTTACCTCCAACCCCTTGGCGGCACTCATCAAGAGCATTGAATCAGTGAGGTAGTCCTTGGCTTGGTTGACATTATCTCTCAGAGTTTGAGAGGGGACCGCCCAGATTGTCAGGTCGGCGTCGGCCAGAGCTTCTTCAATGCGGCTGGTAGAGGAATAGCTGTGCCTTCCCTGATTTAGCTCGTCAGCCTCGGCACCGCTGCGGACCCACAGTTTTACCGCCGCTCCCTTGCTGCCCAGCAAGGCACCTAGAGTATTGCCCCAGGAGGTGTTGCCTATGATAGCGATTCTAGGCATAGCCTCTAGTGCTTCTTCACCATAGCCGGCGTTCTGTGCCCTGTCGTAAGCGCTTGATATTGTCCTGGTGCTGGTAGATAAGCAGTGCGAGGACTGCTGAGCTGTAGGCTAGATAGATGGGAGGGAAAGCGTAGAGGATGGTTAAGGGTATCATCAAGCACAAAGCAGCTAAGGCCCCAAGAATAGAGCCAAGTGACATATGCTTGCTACGTAATGCCGCTATGGCTACAACTTCAGCGCCAAATATGCCCGCCGGGGGATAGATGGCAAACAATGTGCCGAAATAGGCAGTTACTCCCCTGCCCCCTCTGAACTTGGCGAATATGGGCCAGTTATGTCCTACTACTGCAGCCATGCCGGCCACCACCTGGCCTATCTGCTGCCAGTGAACAGACACGCCCGCAACGGTTATGATGCCACCGCCGCCACGCAGAATCACTGCCGCCCGCATCACGGCAGCGGTAGCTTTAACCACATCGAGACCCAGGGTTAAGAGGCCGAGCTTGGTTCCTGCCGTCCTCATCACATTAGTGGCGCCCGTCCTGCCGCTTCCGTATTCCCTGACATCAACACCGCTCTTCAGCTTGCCTATTATGAGGCCAAAGGGAATCGAACCGAGGAGATAGGCAACGACTACTATAGCAACGAATTCAGTTATCATGCTCTCACCCCTATCCTCTTACTGAGCTTGCGGGCAGCTCTGGTGAAGACCAATTTCAAAGGAACTCCGCGAAAACCAAAGCTCCGGCGAAGCTTATTCTCCAGGTAGCGCTGATAGGAAAAGTGAACCAGTTTGGGATCGTTAACCTCGAGAACGAAAGTTGCCAGTTGAGTCTCGTCTTGATAGGTTCGGGTAATGCGCAACCGTCTGGAACCCAGGCGGGGTGGGGGATGGCTGCTTATCGCCTCTTTGACTACTTCTTCAAGCACCGGTTGAGGTAATCTCTTCTGCCTCTCCTGCCAGATTTGCCAGGCCTGGGGCAGAATCTTGCCTATCCCCTGCCGCAGTTGGGCAGAGATGTAGATGAAGGGAACGTAGGAGCCAAATCTAAGTCTCTGCTCGGCGCTGCGCTTGAATTCCTGTCTCTGTTCTTGAGGCACAACGTCCCACTTGTTGACCACCAGCAACATGCCCTTGCCGGCCTCCATAATATAGCCTGCGATATGCATATCCTGGGCAGTGATGAACTCACCGGCATCGATCAGCAATAAGGCAACATCGCAGCGGTTAATAGCTTGCAGGGAGCGTAGCAGGCTGTAGTAATCCACCCCAGCATCGACTCTCCCCCGTCTCTTAATCCCGGCGGTATCCACGAGCAGAAGCTCCTTGTTATCCCACCGGACTATAGCGTCAAGCGAATCCCGGGTGGTCCCCGGAGACTCGTCGACAATGGCCCTTTCATCTCCGAGCAAGGCATTCAGTAGAGTTGACTTGCCCACGTTGGGTCGGCCGACAATAGCCAATCTGGCTCCTTCGGACTCCAGGGTACCGGCAGGTCGCGGTGGCAGGGAAGCGAGCACTGCATTCATCAACTCATCTATCCCTCGATTATGGTGAGCACTGATGGCCCTGGGCTCACCCATACCCAACTGGTAGAAATCGGTTACCTGATTAGCCTGTTTGACAGAATCTACCTTGTTTATCGTCAGGACGATAGGTCTATCGGCTGCGCGAAGTATATCAGCGATTTCCTCATCGGCGGCTATAGCTCCGTCATTGGCGTCTACCAGGAAGATGATAGCATCCGCCTGGGCAACGGCTGCCTCCACCTGTTGCCTGACCTTTTGCTCCAAAGAAGTAGATGGTTTTGCTTGCCAGCCACCAGTGTCAACCACAGTCAACTCCCTGCCTTGCCAGGACACAAAAGCAAGAACGCGGTCCCTGGTAGTTCCCGGCAGGTCAGCAACCACGGCTATGCGCCTGCCTGCCAGGCGGTTGAGCAAGGTGGACTTGCCCACGTTGGGTCTGCCCACGATGGCTATGATAGGCCTGGTCATCTGACTCATATCTAGGGATTCGCCATGAGCTTCGCCAGCAAGGCCTTTTGCAGGTGAAGCCGGTTCTCTGCCTGGTCAAACACTACTGACCGGGGGTCGTCCAGCAGCCCGGCTGAAATCTCCTCACCATGATGGGCCGGCAGCGGATGCAGCAACACCGCATCTCCTTTGGCCAGGCTCAGTAGTTTATTGTCCACCTGATAGCCTGAAAAGGCAAGACGACGTTTCTCAGCTTCAGTCTCCTGCCCCATACTGGTCCACACATCAGTGTATACCACGTCAGCATTGTCGGCAGCTTCATGAGGACTGCGGGTTAGCTGAAGACGGCTGCCGCTAAGCGCAGCAAATTCCTCTCCTTGATTCAGTACTTCTGCGCTAACATCATAGCCCGGTGGAGAGGCAAGGCGGAAATTGATGCCCACCAGACAAGCAGAGAGCAGTAAGCTACTGGCCACATTATTGCCATCGCCAATATACGCCAGGGTCAAGCCGGCAAGCCGGCCTTTCTTCTCGTAGAGGGTGAGAAGATCGGAGAGAGCCTGGCAGGGGTGTTCGAGGTCGGAAAGGGCGTTGATCACCGGCACAGAAGAATGTGAGGCCAGAATGCGCAAAGTCTCATGGGAGAATGTGCGAGCGGTAATACCGTCGACATAGCGGCTGAGAACTCTAGCCACGTCAGCGACCGGCTCCCGCTTGCCCAGGCCTACCTCTTCTGGAGACAGGTAGATGCTGTGCCCGCCTAGCTGATACATAGCCGTGTCGAAGCTGACCTTGGTTCGCAGTGAAGGCTTTTCGAAGAGGAGAGCCAGGGTTCTCCCTGCAAGGAGCGGCGGGGTACCCTCTCGCTTCATACGGTGCGCCTGCTCTATGAGATGCTCGGCTTCCTTGCGGTCGAGGTCGGCTATTGAGAGGAAGTCCTTTTTCATCTTCAGTCTCTCCTGATACTACTTCAGCATATCACATTTGTCAACCCGGCAGCGGCCCTTTGTCAGATCTCGACATCGACCCGGTTTCATCCGGGCGGCGACAGGATCGACCAGTGCTGCACCCAGTGAAGCGAAGGAAAGCCCTCGTACCTATGCATAGGAGGGAGCAACGATCCGACCTGCTGAGTGAGATCGCCATCTGAGGTCTCGAGACTAGCAGAGCCAGGGCCGTAGAGGAGCTTCGGGCAAAGCCCTAATCAGACCGATCCGGCCATGGTCAGCCATTTCTCTCCTCTATGGTTATTCGTATCATGACATCGCCATTCTCGATGCTCTCGAGGACGTCCATTCCCTCTATTAGTTGACCGAAGACAGTATGCTGACCATCGAGGTGGTGTTGGGGGGTATAGGTAATGAAGAACTGGCTGCCATTGGTATTGGCGCCCGAATTGGCCATCGACAGGGCACCGGCGACATGGGTACGCTCGGTGAATTCATCATCAAATCGGTAACCGGGACCACCGGTCCCATCGCCATTAGGGCATCCCGCCTGAGCCATAAAGCCGGGGATAACCCGGTGAAATGTAAGGCCATCATAGAACCCATCGCGCGCGAGCTGCACGAAGTTGTTGACTGTCATGGGAACATCGCCGGCAAACAGCTCCAGAACCAGATTTCCCTTTTCCGTTTCAATGGTAGCAGTGATTGTCATCGGTGACTTTCCAGGGATTGTGGCGATCACTACTATGAGGACGATGGCAACCACCGCACCCAATACGATTAGCAGCTTGTTTCTCGTTGACCACCAGCTCGTTTGCTGTGATCTTAGTTTCTTGCGACGGGCCGACTGCCGGCCGGTATCTCTTCGTGACATCCGTCTAATCCCTCCTTGTGTGACGCTTCCCTGCTTTCAATATAGCATAAGTCAGGCGGCACGCACAGTTGATGCATCCGCTCTAACTGTCTGATGCAGTCTCAGCCGTTGTGGTCAGCCCCGCAGCCCGACGTCGTTCGCCCTGCTCACGAAATGGCCGGATAGTGGTGGCTATGCGATGGACTCCTGTTCCGTCTAACGTCAAATCGAAGAGATGCAGGCCGGGCCGGGTGTTACCAAAAGCAGCCCCATCCCGGCTTTCCGGAATTCCTGGCCCTCTGTCAGCACAAATCGCCGCACTCCATAACCAACTCATGACGGGTCGCAGGCTTAACTTTCCTCAAGCAGAAGTCCCCGGTCGGCTTTGATAAATTTTCAAAAAAAGATCGCCCGAAAGACTTGACAAAATTAATACGCCATTTTATAATATATCAAGATAATTAATCCACATATTGAGTTTGGTAACAAAAGGAGGAAACCAAGATGTCTGACAAGCAAAAGAGAATGCGGTGGATGCCGGGAGATAAGAGGTCGAGTGGTGCGGGTGGAACGGATGAGGGAAACGGGCGCCATCCTTCATCGGGATTGCTGGCATGGTACTTCACTCAACGCGAGGTGCCCGGACTGAAGTATGCGCTCACAATCAACGGCTATGTACCTATGTAGTCTAGAAAATGAAAGCAGGAAAACAAGATGTTCGAAAACCGGAAGAAAATACTGGAGATGCTGGCCGACAACAGGATAAACGCTGATGAAGCTTACCGACTACTGAGCGTGGTGGAACCTGAAGGGAGCGCACCTGAAGGCGCCGCAGAGGCAGGGACAACGGCAAAGCCCAGGCCCAAATATCTGCGCGTCACCGTGCGACCTGGCCCGCAACACGAGCACGATGACGATGCCGAGCTTGTCAACATACGTGTGCCCATGTCACTGATAGGCTCCGGGATCAAGCTGACCTCTCTGATACCGGATGAGGCCAGAGCCAAGGTGAACGAGGCTTTGCGTGAGAAAGGCATAGATTTCGACATGCGTAATCTAAAGCCGGAAGGCTTAGAGGAGATCATCGAGACCTTGAGCGAGCTTGAAGTGAACGTGGCGAGCGCCAAAGAAGTGGTTAAAGTGTTTGTGGAATAATAGTGCGGCAAGGCAATGTAGAGGAGCGATGACCTTGGCTGAGTATTCAGGTTGTCATCTTGACTGGGCCCGCACACTCCGGATTTCCGTCCTGCTGGCCCGGGCGAGAGGGAGCGCCGCGGCGATGTTTCCTGCGGCAGAGATGCCCGACTTTCACCGCAGCACAAGACGCTCTCGCCCGGGCTCCCGTTCTCCCTGCGGGCACAGGTCTTGACAAAATTAACTACTAACATTATAGTACGTTAAGATAGTTACTCTACATATTGATTTTAATAATGGGGGTAAGATGACTACTGAATGGAACGAGCTAACAAAGATGACCCAGGGTAAGCCGGTAACGGTTGAACGCGTTCGCCTGGTTGATAGCGGTGTCGCCATTGAGGGCAGCTTTGCGCTGCCAACACTGGCCGGTCTCTCAGCCGAGGACCAGGTCTTTGTGATGGCATTCGTGCGCTGTCACGGTTCCATCAAGGAGATGGAAGAAATGTTCGGCATAAGCTATCCGACGGTGAAGAACAGGCTCAACCGCGTCGCCCGGCAGTTTCAGTTCGTGGAAATCGTTAAGGTCTCCCCTGAGGAAGAGGTGATGGAGGAACTAGAGCGCGGTGAGATCTCCGCCGAGGAGGCGATCAGGAGACTGGTAAAATGAAACGACCGCCCCTGTTCCTGCGAATCAAGATTCATGAGAGGAAGGTGCTGCCCGGCTGTTGGCTCCCGCTTTTCCTGCTGCTGCCGCTGGCAATCGTGCTTCTTGTTGTCCTCTCCCCCGTGATACTTGTGGCCATCATCATTCTCCGGGTGAGGGGCCGAGGAAAGCAGCTGCCACTGGTTCTGAGGATCACTTTCGGCGTACTCTGTTCAATGCGTGGCATCAGGGCGGCTTGCGACTTACTCTGTTCAACACCGGGCTTGCGGGTCGATGTATCGAGTCGTAATGAACGGGTGCATATCTCTGTCATCTAGAAGATAAAAGGAGGGACACAAGATGTCTGAAAGTCAGAAGAAAATACTGGAGATGCTGGCCAACAAGAGGATAAGCGTTGACGAAGCTTATCGCCTACTCAGTGTGCTGCAACCTGAGGGGAGCGAACCTGAGGGCACCCCGAGGGCAGGGACGGCGCCAAAAACCAAGGCCAAATACCTTCGCGTCACTGTGGTGCCTGGATCTGAACACAAAGATGACCCTGATGCCGAGCTTGTCAACGTGCGCGTGCCCATGTCACTGATACGCTCCGGCATGAAGTTCACGTCTCTGATACCACCCGACGCCAGAGAGAAGGTCACCGGGGCCCTGCACGAGAAAGGCATAGATTTCGACATGCGTAATCTGAAGCCAGAAGACTTAGAGGAAATCATCGAGGCTCTGAGCGAGCTTGAAGTGAACGTGGTGAGCGCCAAAGAAGTGGTCAAGGTGTTTGTGGAATAACGGTGCGACAAGGCAACTTTCGCTGAACCGCGCACGTGGCTTCATGCTCAGCGTGCTGGATGTGAGCATGCCCGCGCAGTTCGCATCGAGGTGCCGGCTCGTCAGATCTACAATAAAGAGCACTGCTGGCTTCAATATTCTCAGCGCGGTACGTTTCCTAGGCGGTCTCTTCACCGGGCTTGGACGTCGGTACGATTTCCGGATCAAGGCAGGTGATCTGACAGGCTGTTGCATCTAGCGCCAGGGGATCGCTGGATAGCAACAAGACGGTCAGCCTCTTCCGCTTTCCATTTCTTGGCCCTTACCTTCCATCGTGGGAAAGCCGCTCTTACGCTTCTGCTAACAATGGCGAGGAGTGCAGCTGTTGACAACATACAGGGGAATGGCCTACCATCTGTCGCTGAGAAAGGAGGGTTAAATGCAAGCGTACTGCATGAAGTGCCGTGCCAAGAAAGAAATCAAAGATCCCAGAAGAATCACGATGAAGAACGGCAGACCGGCAACTCAGGGCCTCTGCTCTACCTGCCGCACGAAAGTATTCAGAATCGGCAAGAGTTAGGCTTACAGCAACACGGCCTCACGGGGCTGAGAAGGGCTGGGCTTCCCGCTATCGGGAAGCCCAGGTCCTTTCGTTTCGTAGATGACGCTTGACAGGCCATTGATGACCGCTGCTGCGATTTCAGGCGGTCGGGCTTGCATCTCACAGGTATCAGACAGCCGGAGGGGTATCAGGCTGGGCCGCAACTATTCAGCCTGCCTCTGCATAGATCTCTTCAGCTACGACGGGCAGTTGTACGGTGAAGACAGATCCCTTGCCAAGCTGGCTTCTGACATCAATCCGGCCGTTGTGCTCGGTAACAATCCCGTAACAAACACTGAGGCCAAGCCCTGTCCCCTGCCCAACCCCCCGGGTGCTAAAGAAAGGATCAAAGAGATGAATCAGGTTAGCCGGGGCGATCCCCGGACCATCATCGGTAAATGATACCTGGATCATGTCACTTTTCTGCTCCGTCATGATCAGGAGGTTGCCTCTGCCGTGAGCCAGTCTCATCTCCGTCTCAGCGTTGACGATCAGATTGAGAAATGCCTGTTGCAGCAGAGCGGCGTCAGCCATGGTGGAGGGCAACGTAGAATCAAGCTGCGTAGTTACGGTTATGTTACTATCGTCCAGCGGATGGGCGCGCATCTCCAGAGTAGCTTCCATCAAGTCGTTAGCATTGATATACGTTCGCCGCAGCTTCTGCTGTCTGGCAAATGTGAGCAGATTCTTCATAATATCAGCTACACGTTGCGCGTTCTCGCTGACTCTCTTGGCATCTTCTCTGGCATCATCAGGAATATCCGCGTAGGCCAGCATCTGGGCGAAACCGATGACACTGGTCAGCGGATTGTTTATCTCGTGGGCAATACCTTCCACCATCAGCCCCAGTGAGGCTAGACGGCTGGATAGATTCAGCTGTAGCTGAAGCCGTCTTTCTCTCTGCTCCGCCTGCTTGCGTTCTATGGCATAGCGTATGGTACGTCTCAGCAAGTGCGTATCAACTTGCCCCTTTATCAAGTAATCCTGGGCTCCTTCGTTGACTGCCTGGACTCCGATCATCTCATCGTTGAGGCCGGTTAGCACCACTATAGGCAGCTCCGGTACTTGAGCATAGATCTTCCTCAGCGTTTCTAGGCCCTGGCTATCAGGGAGGCCCAGGTCCAGAAGAATCACTTCGACCTTGTTCTGACCTAAGTACTCGATTGCGGCCTGCAACCGATCAGCGTATTGCACATCGAAGGTTATACTGCTGACCTCAGCCAGCATCTCACGGATCAGACGCCTATCGCCAGGGTTGTCCTCAACTAGTAGTGTGCTGACAGATTTGCTGCTCAATTAGCAGTCCTCCGTTGACGATTCACAATGGTCAGCCAGAAGTTAGTGATGGACTTCACCATTGTGATGAATTGTTCCAGGTCAATTGGCTTGGTGACATAGCAATTCGCATGCAGGTTGTAGGTCTTAACAATGTACTCTATTTCTTGTGAGCCTGTCAGTTTGACTACCGGGATGTCTCTCAGCGCGGCGTCCTTCTTGATTTCCGCCAGTACCTGCAGACCGCCCATCCTGGGCATGTCCAGATCAAGTAGAATGAGGTCGGGGCGGGGCGCATCGCCATACTTTCCTTTCCTGCGCAGGAAAGCAATAGCCTCCGCGCCATCCCTCGCCGTATGCAGACTGTTCTGCATCTCTCCATCTCTGAGAGCTTCCACGGTAAGCCGCACGTCTCCCGGGTTGTCGTCAACGACGAGAATGTCAGCAGGCCGCCTGGCTGTTTGAGTGCTCACGCAGATTCACCGCCAGCCATGTTGATCGTGAAATAGAATGTTGAGCCTTTTCCGGGCTGCGATTGAACAGAGATATGGCCTCCGTGTCGTTCTACAATCTTCTTGCAGATCGCCAGTCCCATACCGGTTCCCGGATACTCCTCTGTGGTATGCAGGCGTCTGAAAATCTCAAAGACACTCTGGCTATGCTGAGGATCAATGCCAATACCGTTATCTTGGACGGAGAAAGTCACCACGTGCTGCCTCCTCTGAGCCGAAATCAGGACCTGCGGCGGTTGCTCCCGGCGAAACTTAATCGCGTTGCCGATCAGATTCTGAAACAATCGCACTAGCTGCCCCTCGTCACCCAGCACCGTGGGCAGGACATCATAACTAACCGTCGCTCCGCATTCTTCAATCGCTATCTTCAGATTAGCCATCGCCTGGTCGACCACATGTTCGCAGTTAACCAGGCTGAAAGGCTTGCCACGTGTGCCTACACGGGAATACTCCAAGAGTTCGTGCAGCAGGGTTTGCATCCTCTTGGCACCCTCCACAGCGTAGGAAATGAACTCGTCGGCATCAGCATCTAGCTTGTTGCCGTAGCGCTTAGCCAGTAGTTGAGTATAGCTCGAAACCATGCGCAGCGGCTCTTGCAGATCGTGTGAGATCACATAAGCGAACTGCTCTAGCTCGGCATTAGAACGCTGTATCTCGAGCGTAGACTGCCTCAACCTCTCCTCCACCAGCTTGCGCTCAGTCACGTCCATGAGACTCCCCAGAGTTGCGCGTTTCCTCTGGTATAATACGGGCGCAACTGTTTCCATAACCCACTTGATCTTTGCCTGCTTGGTAACAATCCTGAATTCGTAGCCCAGAGAGCATTCTCCCTTCAACATCCTCAGGGCATTTTCGCGAACAATGTCTCTATCCTCTGCAAGGACAAAACCCAGAGAGGGTCTCCCGATCAGTTCATCTTCCTCGTAACCCGAAATATAGGCGAGCTGGCGATTGACAAGTCGGAAGTGCCCGTTCTGGACAATGTAGGTGCCGATCGGTGAGCGGTAGAACAATGCCCGGAATAGCTCCTTCGATTGCTTGCTCTCGTCTGCCATCGCTTCTGGCTTGGCAGTTTGCTGGTTCATTTCCAACATTTGACTCATGATCTATCAGTTACCCTCATCTATTATCCATCTCTCACTATAGACCAGAGAAGGGTTGCACGGGTGAGTTAGTACCCTGGCCGGTTCTCGAATACCTCTTTGCCATCATCTGTTACTCAGAAGCAGTTTGTTCGATCAAGGGCGGTGTTGACAGTATCAGCCGTCTCGTTTCTTCAAGCAAAGACTCGCGGGTGAAAGGCTTGGTTATGTATCCGTCGGCACCCATCTCCTGGGCAAACTTCTTGTTCAGTTCATGGTCTATGGCAGTGAGCATAACCACCGGGATTCCCTTCGTTGTCTGATCGCTCTTGATTCTAAGACAAGCAGCATAGCCGTCCAGCCTTGGCATCATAAGGTCCATCAGAACAAGCGCCGGCTGCTGTTCTTTTGCGATGTCCACTGCTTCCTCGCCGTCGGCTGCCTCGAGGACGGTATACTCCTCTCCCAGCATTCTGCTTACCATTAGTCTCACCGTTTGTTCGTCATCAGCTATGAGTACTTTGTGCTTGTCCATTTGCTCCTCTCCTGTTCTCAAGCCAGGTTAGCGGCCGTGTCCTGAGGGACAGTTGTCTCACTCCGGGACTGAAGAAGCTTCTGCAGTTTGGCCGGGTCCCTGCTCTTCATTAACGCGTCTTCTAGCGTGACCATCTTCCTGGTTACCAAGTCAGCCAACGCCTGGTCTAGAGTCTGCATCCCCTCCGGTCTGCTCACCTCCATGGTCACGGGTATTTCGAAGACCTTCTCGTCACGGATATATTTCCTGATCGTGTGGCTGGCCAGCATTATCTCAAAGGCGGCTACCCGCCCTCCATCAATGCGGGAGATGAGAGCCTGTGAGATCACCGCCTCTATTACCTGTGACAGTTGTACTCTAATTTGCTGTTGCTGGCCGTGAGGGAAGACGTCAATTATGCGGTCGATAGACTGGGGAGCATCGAGAGTGTGCAGCGTACCGAGCACCAGATGCCCCGTCTCAGCAGCCGTGATCGCTGTACTTACCGTGTCCAGGTCGCGCATCTCCCCGATGACGATTACATCCGCGTCATGACGGAGAGCGTGTATCACTGCCGTGGCGAATGACTTAGTGTCATCGCCCAGGTCTCGCTGCCGGATGAGGCATTTTTTGTTGCGGAATATGAACTCAATAGGGTCTTCAATAGTAATGACATTTTTCCTTGCGTTCTCATTGAGATGCCTGAGCATCGCTGCCAGGGTAGTTGACTTACCGCTACCAGAAGGACCGGTTATCAGGATAATACCTCGCGGCCTGAGTATGAGCTCCTTGAAAAGCCGGGGCAGTCCCCATTCATCAATGGACGGGGTATAAAATGGCACAAACCGGAAGGCAAGACTGATGACACCTCTCTGTCGCAATACGTTGACCCGGAATCGTGCTAACCCGGGAACCGTATAGGCAAAATCCAGTTCCCATTCTCTATCGAAAGCTGCCCTCTGTTCCTGGGTAGCGACCTGCTCCAGGGCGAGTTCAATCTCCTTAGCCCTCATTGGCGGCAAATCCGTCTGCGGTATCAGCGCGCCGTCGATACGCAACACCGA
>JAUWOB010000058.1 GCA_030612345.1 Dehalococcoidia bacterium
CTTTGGTTGTTACCTCCGAGGGCAGGCTGCTGGCTCTAGATGCTAAACTTAGTTTCGACGACAATGCCCTGTATCGACAGAAGGATATCCAGGAGCTTCAAGATAAGGAGCAGGAGGAGCCTCTGGAAGTCGAGGCTCGTGGCTGGGGAATCGATAATTATGTCAAGATGGATGGCAATATCGGCTGCATGGTCAATGGCGCCGGGTTAGCCATGGCAGTCAATGACCTCATTCAACATTGCGGCGGTAGGGCAGCCAATTTCCTGGATATCGGCACACTAAACAACACTGAGAGGGTGGTGAACTCGTTCAAGATGTTTATTGCTGACCCCAGGATCAAGGCTGTCTTGGTGAATATATTCGGAGGTATGGCCAGAGTAGATGTTATCGCCAAAGGGATAGTTGAGGCGTACCAGCAGATGTATATCCCCTTCCCCGTAGTCATTAGACTGGCAGGAACGAATCTGGGGGAAGGTCAACGCATCCTGGCTGAGTCAGGGATAAGTTTCATCCACGCTAAAGATTTCTATGATGGCGCTCATAAGGTAGTCGAGGCAGCAAAAGGAGTAATGAAATGAGCATTCTCGTCGATGAGAAGACAAGGCTTTTGGTTCAGGGTATTACCGGCGGTGAGGGCAGTTTTCACACTCAACGCTGCCAGGAGTATGGCACCAGGGTAGTGGCCGGTGTTACGCCTGGCAAGGGGGGCAGTCAACACCTGGGTGTGCCGGTATTCAATACCGTGGAGAAAGCTATGGCGGAAAGCGGCGCTAATGCCAGTCTCATGTTTGTACCTCCTGCCTTTGCCGCAGATGGCATTCTGGAGGCCATTGACGCGGGCATACCCTTGATTGTGTGCATAACCGAGGGCATACCGGTACTGGACATGGTGAAGGTGCACCGCTATCTCAAAGGCAGATCAGCCCGGTTAATCGGCCCTAATTGCCCTGGAGTTATGTCGCCTGGCAAATGTAAGGCCGGGATTATGGTAGGGGAGATCCATCTCCCAGGTAGGGTGGGGGTAGTCTCTCGCAGCGGCACCCTGACTTATGACGTCGTATCGCAACTTACCGGTGTGGGAATCGGGCAATCCACTTGTGTTGGCATAGGCGGCGATGCCCTGCCCGGCAGCACCTTTGTTGATATCCTGGAATTGTTTGAGGCAGACCAAGATACTGAGGTCGTGGTGCTTATTGGCGAGATCGGTGGCACTATGGAGCAGGAGGCTGCTGAATTCATCAGACATAACATGACCAAACCCGTGGTTGCCTTTGTTGCGGGTAGCACTGCTCCGCCCGGGAAAAGGATGGGACACGCTGGGGCCATCATCACAGGAAGTGCCGGCAAGGCTGTGGAGAAGATAAGAGCCCTGTCAGAAGCTGGGGCTGTCATAGCTCCGAACCCGGCAGAGGTTGGCCTTACCGCCAAGAGCGTGTTGAAAGGTTCGCAGGTATCGTTCATCAGGTGACTATGAATCGCTATCCCCTGGTTGAAGAGGTCTTCACCTCCTCAACTGCTCCTGAAGTTTTCGAGCTGATTAAGGACAGACCTTACAGCTTTCTCTTAGATAGCGGCATGGATCCTCAGAAGCTGGGGCGGTACTCCTTTCTGGGCAGCGATCCCTTCCTGGTCATGAAGAGCCGGGGCTCTGACATTATGCTGGTTCGTGGGCAGGAGCGAGAGGTGCAACACGGCAACCCTTTTGACGCCCTGGGCAAGCTACTGGAGGAGCATAGATTGGAGCGCTGCCAAATGCCTGTGCCCTTCGTCGGCGGGGCGGTAGGCTATTTCAGCTATGACCTGTGTCACTTCGTGGAGCGCCTGCCATCGACAGCTATAGATGACCTTGAGCTTCCTGAGTGTTACTTTGGCTTTTACGAAACCATCCTCGCCTTTGATCACCTGGAAGCGAAAGCATATGTCATTGCAACAGGGTTGCCCGAGGCGGATGAGGAGCAAAGGCTGAAGCGGGCCAGGATGAGACTGGAGCAGATGAAGGAGTGGATTCGCGCCGTCTCTTTTACCCCAGGGATTTCACCCTGTCCGAAGAATACTCTCTTAGGTGAGGAGCCTGTGCGCTCCCAAACTGGCGAAGATCCAGATGCAATTCACGGCAGAGACTCTCGTATGTCTGGGTTGGGTGAGGGTGGATTTCAAAGTGCGCAACAGGATGGCAGCGTGCTGCTTAAGTCCAATTTCACCCCTCAGGAGTACATCAAAGCCGTGAGCAGAGTGCGGGAGTATATTGCTGCTGGCGATGTCTTTCAGGTCAATCTTGCTCAGAGGTTTGAAGCTGCTTTAAGAATTCCACCATATGAGGTTTATAAGCGACTGAGGAGGGTCAACCCTGCCCCATTTGCCAGCTATCTCAGTTTTCCGGGAGTAGCAGTCGTCAGTGCCTCTCCCGAAAGATTCCTCAGGGTTCGGGGCGATCTAGTGGAGACGCGACCGATTAAGGGGACGAGGCCGCGAGGCAAGGACCCTGTGGATGACCGGCGCCTGGCTAAAGAACTGACTGATAGCGCGAAGGACCGGGCAGAAAACGTGATGATTGTTGACCTGGAGAGGAATGATCTAGGGCGGGTTTGCCGCTATGGTACGGTGAAGGTTGCCGAGTTAGCCATCCTGGAGACTTTTCCCACGGTGTTTCATCTCACCTCTACCATACTGGGCAGGTTGCGTCCAGACAAGAGCAACATCGACCTGCTTAAGGCTGCTTTCCCAGGTGGCTCTGTTACCGGCGCTCCCAAGGTACGAGCTATGGAGATCATTGATGAGCTCGAGCCGACCAGGAGAGCCACATATACCGGCTCCCTCGGCTACCTGAGCTTCGATGGGCACATGGATTTGAGCATCGTCATTCGCACGCTACTGATCAAAGGAGACAAGGCGTACTTTCAAGTAGGCGGTGGCATTACCTATGATTCTGATCCGGAAGCTGAATACATCGAAACCCTGGACAAGGCTAAGGCCTTGATTCAAGCTTTGTAGGTAACAGCGGAGGCGGTTCGGGCGTCACAACGCAGGGCACAGACACATGATAGCTATGCGACAACGCTCGGGGAGGTGCTGTCCGCTTGTCTTCGGGGCAGTCGTGTGTCCCCCGCCGTGATCTCGATATTCCGCGATGGGTTGTGCCTTCGGGTTTTGGATCTCTATTGGGAACGTTGAAAAGCGGGCCTCCATACTATATGATAACAGAGCGAGGTGATGGGCGATTGCCTCTGGCGCATTTCTGCCGGCGCGGCATTTGCTGGCCTGGGAGTGGCAGCGCACAGGACGTGGCCCGGCAACAGCACCCAGAACTGAGTGCCAGATGAGAAGCAGACGGGTTGAATCATAAGCATAAGGAGGCTCAATTTATGGTTGAAGGGTCTGACAAGGGTATCGACGTGTTGGAGGAACTCAAGAGGAAACGAGAACACATCTTGAAAATGGGAGGGCCGAAGGCGATTGAGGAACGCCATAAGAAAGGGCAGATGTCTGCCCGCGAAAGGATAGACTACTTCTTCGATCCCGGCACATTCACCGAGATCGGCATCTTCGTCAAGCACAGAACTACCGCTTTTGGCATGGATCAAAGGGAAGTGCCCGCTGAAGGTGTGATTACTGGCTTTGGTAAGGTGAACGGCAGGCATGTCGTCGTCGCTGCGGAGGATTACACCGCGATGGCGGGGACATTTGGCGAATATCACGGAAGAAAGTTTGTTCGTGCCATCGAATTTGCCAAGGAGAATGGCTGGCCATTTGTCGGTATGAATGACTCCGGAGGCGCTCGACTGCAGGAGGGGATAGATACCCTGGAAAGCTACGGCTGGCTCTTCAGGACCCAAATACTTGCTTCGGGGATAATACCACAGATAGCCCTGCTTATGGGCCCTTGTTTGGGAGGACAGGCCTATCATCCCATAATGCAGGATTTCCTCATTCAAACGAAGTACACAGGGTATATGGGCATTGCTGGCCCTGCTTTTGTCAAGACGCAGACAGGGGAGGAGATCGGCCTTGAAGAGCTTTCCGGCTACAAAGCCCATGCCATCAAGTCAGGACAAACGCATCTCGTGGCCGAAGATGATGCTGATTGCCTGGATAAGTGCAAGGAGCTTCTCTCGTTCTTGCCCTCCAACAACAGAGAGAAACCGCCCCGCATGCAGACGGATGACAACCCGGAAAGAAGAGAGGACTTGCTTAGCCTGCTGCCGAAGCGTCCACATGAACCCTTCGATATGTACAGGGTTATCGAGAAGGTGATTGACGGGGGTCGTTTCTACGAGACCATGAGACTTCATGCCCGGAACATGATCACGGGTTTTGCGCGCTTCAACGGGCGTCCCGTGGGGATAGTGGCTACTCAGCCCAAGTGGATGGCCGGTTGCATAGATGTTGATGCCGCCGACAAGGGGGCCAGGTTTGTCAGGTTCTGCGACCTGTTCAATATCCCTTTGATCACCCTTCATGATTCTCCTGGGTATCTAATAGGTTCTCACCAAGACTGGGCTGGAATCCTTCGTCACGGTGCCAAGTTGCTCTTTGCCTGGGCCGATGCCACCGTGCCCCTCATTGCAGTCATAATCAGAAAGTCGTACGCCGGCGCTCACTACGGAATGCTGGACAAAGCCATTGGAGCTGATTTCGGCTTTGCCTGGCCCACAGCCCGGATTACCATTGTGGGAGCCGAGACTGCAGCCAGCGTCATCTTCGCCAAAGAGATAAGGGAGGCAGATAAGCCGGACGAGGCACGCACAAGAAGGATAAGAGAATTCTCAGAAATGTACGAGAACCCCTACCGGGCTGCCGAGAGAGGCTATGTTGATGATGTGATAGACCCCGCGGACACCAGAAAGGTCATAAACAGGACACTGGATGTTCTGGAAGGCAAGAGCGCGACCGGGCTGTGGAGGAGTCGGCCTTGGAGGAAGTATTCAAACATCAACCTCTAGGAAAGGAGAGAGGAGATGGATTTCGGCTTTACGCAGGCGCAGAACAAGTTTAGGCAGGAGGTTCGTAGGTTTCTAGCGGACGAGGTAGAAAAGGGATATTGGGAACCTGCCTGCGATTCCTGGATACAAGGCTTCGATCCAGGATTCAGCAAACGGGTGGCGCAGAGGGGTTGGATAGGGCTGACCTGGCCCAAGGAATACGGAGGGCAGGGGCGCAGTCACATGGATAGGCTTATACTCACTGAAGAAATGCTGCGCTATGGAGCACCCGCCGCCTGTCACTGGTTCGCGGACCGCCAGGTAGGGGGTGCCATACTGTCCTTCGGCTCAGAAGAGCTGAAGAAGGAATTCCTGCCCAAGATTGCCAGGGGTGAGGCTTATTTCGGTTTGGGAATGAGCGAGCCTGGCGCAGGTTCTGACCTGGCCTCGCTGCAAACCAGGGCGGTAGAAGATGGCGATTATTATCTAATCAACGGTCAGAAGACCTGGACTAGTTGTGCCTACTTTGCCCACTACTTTGATGTATATGCTAGAACAGATCCCGAGGCGGCGAAACACAGGGGCATTAGCGAGTTCATTGTAGATGCCAAGTCGGCCGGGCGCAGTCGCATTCCCATGACTGATATCACCGGCACCGAGGCCTGGAGCGACCTCTTCTTCGACAATGTGCGCGTACACAGGAGGTATTTGATAGGCGAGAGGAACCGTGGCTTTTATCAGGTGCTCCATCAGCTTGATTATGAGCGGAGCGGCATGGAACGCATCATGGGCAACTATCCTCTTCTCGAAGCCGTCATTCAGTTCAGCAGGGACAAGGGATTGTCGCAGGACCCCGTGATTCGAAGTAAGCTGGCGCAGCTCCAGATTGAATTTGAGGTCGGACGCTTACTCGGTTATAGGGTGACCTCCGTCATGGAAGAAGGGCGAACACCTAACTGGGAATCTGCCATGTCCAAGGCCTATTCAACGGAGTTTGAGAAACGCCTGGCTAACGTGGCCATGGAGGTCTTGGGTCCCTACGGCCAGTTAATGCCGGGTTCCAGGTTGGTCCCTCTTCGGGGCATGGCTCCGCACTCGTACTTAGGATCCAAGGGTTACAGTCTTCAAGCAGGCACGACTGAAATCTTAAAGAATATCCTGGCTACACGCGGATTGGGACTGCCGAGCCCATAGTCTATCGACCTGAGCAAGGCGAAGGAAATCAAGGGGTGACGGGCTCCTCGCTTTGACTCAGAATGGCGTTTGCAGTACTTGATATAGGAGGATGGCGATGAGGCTAGCTCTTAGTGAAGAACAGGAAATGCTAAGGAAGACGGCGCGCGACTTCCTGGCTGACAAATGTTCGAAGGCGTTTGTTAAGCAGATGGAAGAGAGCGAGACAGGCCATTCCAGAGAACTCTGG
>JAUWOB010000089.1 GCA_030612345.1 Dehalococcoidia bacterium
CATTGTAATGGTTCTTAACCGCAATCTTGCCAATGATGCGTTTGCCTTCTTCAGGGCTCAGTCCATAAGTATGGAAATATCTGGTAGCGATCATGCCGAACGAGCCTGGTGCAGTACGACGTGCCTCCAGCACCGTACTCATACCCCGTCCGGTACCCAGGCCGGGAAAACCGGTATCCTTGAGTTTCTCCACACCCAGAACCAACACCAGATCGTACATACCACAAGCAACACCAAAGCAGGCATTGCGCAGAGCCTCATGTCCGGTCGTGCACCAGTTCTCTACGCGGGTCATCGGTATGCCGTGGAGTTTCAACGGTCCCGCCAGGTGTGTACAGCCGATCCCGACCCCCGGTTGGGTGACACTCCCATACCAGCACGCTTGAATATCCTCTGGGCCGATTCCTGCGTCGTCATAGGCTTCATAAACAGCCTCTATGGCCAGGTCATCAAGCCCAGCTTCCCATCTCTCCCCGAACTTGGTGCACCCCATACCAATAATGGCAACCTTGTCCTTTATACTCTCCACTTGCCTGTTCTCACCTGGTTATTGGTTCACACCCCTTGCTCTTTCTCCTCTTCATGAACCCCCGGGAACATTTCCTTTCTCCTGAATTTCTGCCAATCCGGCTTTCGTTTCTCCCAGAATGCCTTCTTCCAGTGCTCAGCTTCCTCCGAAGCGTAGTATTTCCATAGATACTGGGCTGAAACTGCCTCTATGCCGCGCATATAGGTAGTGGCGGCGTTGAAGCAGGCTTTGATGCCAGCTATGGCTCCAGGACCTTTCTCCAATATTTCATCGCACCATTTGTCCACCTCCTCTTCCAACTTGTCCACCGGAACCACCTTGTTCACCAGCCCCATATTCAGGGCTTCTTCGGCGGTGTATCGTCGGCAGAGATACCATATCTCTCTGGCTTTCTTCTCTCCCACCACCATCATCAGATCGATGATACCTACACCGGGATCAAAACTACCCACCAGGGGGCCAACCTGGCCAAAGATGGCATTCTCTGAAGCGATGGATAGGTCACAAATCTGTTGGTAGACCTGGCCCCCTCCTATGGCATAGCCGTTTACTGCTGCTATGACAGGCTTGGGCATCTCTCGTATCAGGGTTTTGACTCTCAAGTCCTTTTCCAGCATTCCTTTCCGGTAACCGGCTTTTGCCTCCTTGGCATCGCCGCCAGTGCAGAATGCCTTGTCTCCAGCACCCGTAAACACCACTACGCCTACAGCATCATCGTTGGCCGCGTCCTCAAGCGCCTCTATCAATTCAGCCTGCGTGGAGGTCGTAAAAGCGTTGTACGCCTCAGGTCTGTTAATGGTCACCCTGGCTACTCCGGGCCTCTTTTCATAGATGATGTCTTCGAAGCGAAACCCCGGCACCTTTTCCCATTTGTTTTCTGTCATTGTTCGTCCTTTCATCCGTGTATCTCATCTGATGGGTCGGCACTTCCAGAAATAGTTGTACATACCTGCGCCTTCGTATAGCCTCCGGAAAGTCATCTCTACCGGCATATCCACCTTTACCTCACCTGGGTCACAGTCCGTCATCAGGAGATAAGCTCGGGTATTGTGGTAGTCGAACTCTACCCCTATCTGCGGCACTGCTGGATCATCGCTTCTTCCGGCCAGGCTATCGACTGTGAAGGTAAACACCCTGGCTTTTCTATCTGAGAGCCTGACTTCCTCAAAATCATCCTTGCTTCGGCACCCGTAACAGACCCTTTCTATGGGGAAAGCAACGGTGCCGCAATTCCTGCACTTGCTGCCGTGCATGCGAATGGACCAGTTACGCTCTCTCCAGGCAGTGGTCGCCGCAGGAAAGAGTCTGAAGGGTTCACCTGGCTGAGGCTCCAACAATCCTCGATAGCTGAGATACCTTGCATAATTGGACAGGGGCTTCCTCGAGTTCAAGTATCCCCTCACACCTCTTCTATTATCTTTCACTTGTTCAATCTCCTCGTTCACCCTGAGCAGGAAGGCGTCGCAGCCGCTGCCGTAGCTAGCAACCAGGATCCTATCGTCGGCCCTGGCTTCCTCCAGGGCAGCCACAAGCATAAGCAGGGCATGCGCACAACCAGTAATGCCCACATTGCCAATAAGCAGGTCTTGAAGCTGCATCTTAGCGTCGAGCCCCAGGCGTCGGGCCAGCCCTTGCTGTGCCCTTGATGTAGGAGCATAAAGCACAGCCTTGGTGACATCCCGGGCAGAAAGAGCTTTCTTCCGCAGTAACCCTGAAATCGCGCTTTCCATATTCTCCATATAGCCGTGCTCTATGATAAAGCGATCTTCCCAGGATTGGACATAGATATCTTTGTCAAGTCTCCATACATCGTACAGCTCATTGGATAGCGAATAAGTGCCCTCTACCGTGACAGCCGGTTTGCCGGTGTTGCCGATCAGCAAAGCTACCGCAGCATCACCGAAGGTTTGTTCATGGGTTGATCGTGGATAACCGATGCGGCAATCGGAGACAGTCACCAGGACCTGGCTGGCAGAGCCGCCTGATACGGCATCCAGGGCTGCCCTGAATGCTGCAGTCGCTGCCCTGAGGCTGTTGCCAAAGTCAGCGGTGACAATCTCCGCTCTCAAGTCGGCGGCTGTGGCCACCAGGGTGGAGCATTCCTTCTCCTTGTACGGCGAGGTAGTGGAGGCGAAATACAGACCATCTACCCTCTCACGTTCCAGGCCAGCCAAACAATCAATGGCAGCCTCGCTGGCCATGGTGATGGCATCTTCGTCGTTGTTGGCTACGCTTCTTTCACCCCCGCTGGAAGCGCTTCCCCAGGCGGCTGCGATCGCATCCCGGGCCAGCCTCCATAACGGTATATAGGCGCCGTATGAAATAATGCCCGCCATGAATTCAATGCTCCTCTATTCTGTCCTCAATGTCCTCGCCCCGGGTCATCGCTGCGATACCGGGCTCTGATTCTTAACAATCGCCCTCTGCCATGCCTCGACCCGCATAACGACGTGTTCCTTACACTGGATTGGTCACCGGCAGCAGAATTGCCCGGGTTTCCTACTCCAGGTAAAGAATCCTGCTGCAGCTGCTGCATTGGATTAGATCGCCGGCTCTGGCTTTCTGCCACTGACTTGTGGGCACCGTGATGTGACAGCCCTGGCATTTTCCGCGCTCCACTTTCACCACCGCTTCTCCCTGTGCTAGCCTCGTTCGCTCATAGATGCTAAGCGCTTCAGGGGCAACTTGCTGCACCAGTCTCTCACGGTTGTCTCTGAGTTGAACAAGCATGGTTTCGACTTCGCCTTTCCTCTGACCCACAGTCCTTTGGCTCTCGTCCCATTCTCGCGTCAATCGGTCAAGCTCTTCAGAGGTGGTTCTTGCTTCAGCCTCTATCTCTTCTACCTGGCTCATTAACCTTAACAGGGCGTCTTCTTTCGGCCTGATCTGGCTCTTAAAGCCTTTAAGCTCTAGCTCCAGGTTCACCAGTTCCTTAGGATTCTTGGTTGTGCCACTGTAAAGCTTGTTGCCAATCTGCCTGCCTTTCTCCTGAAGGTCTTCCAGTTCCCATTCTGAACTCCGTTGCTTTTTCCCCTCGTCTTCCAACTGCGTTCTTTGCGAAGCCAGTTTAGATTCGGCCGCAACCAGGGCTTTGTTGTCGCTCAGTTGATGTTCAAGGTCACGTAGCTCTTGCTGCTTCCGCTGAAGCTCCAAGTCAAGCTGTTGCAGCTTATAAAGATGCCCTGCCAAGCTCATGCCGAGGCTTATTGTAGAAGCACAGCGGGGATATTGTCAAAGAACCGAGACAGCCCTTAGGGAGACAGGCGAGCTTAAAGCTGCACAATCCTGGGCTTGACACGGCATTTTTCGGCAGCGACGATGGCCTCTATCTGGAATACAACTTCATCAAGCCTATGCTGATGGCTCGTGATGACATAATCGAAGATAGACAGCTTTTCTATTTCCTCTTTGGCCCTTTCTAGTCTCAAGGCCAAATCTGCTGAGGACTCGCTGTGTCGCTTCCTGAGCCTCTTTTCCTGTGCTTCCGCCGAAGGAGGCATCAGGAAGATGAACACTGCCTGGGGTAGGATTTCCTTGATAGTAGCGGCACCCTGAACGTCTACTTTCACCATGACGTCCACCCCTTTCGCCAGAGCCGAAGTTATTTCAGCTTTCGGTACACCATAGTAGTTCCCGTATACTTCGGCCCACTCGAGGAACCGACCTTCATTAAGCATCCGTCGAAATCGCTCCCGAGAAAGAAAGTGGTAAGCCAGGCCATTCCTCTCGCCAGCACGCCTACGACGTGTGGTCGCGGTAACGACATAGTGAAAGGGACGCTTTAGCTCGCGCATTCTGGTGAGCACAGCGTCCTTCCCTACGCCGGACGGTCCAGAAAGAACGATAAGCAGGGGCTGAGAGCTTCTATAGCACCGTCGCTTCTTTGGGATCCCCGGCTCAAGGTTTCGGTCAGGCACTCCACAGATCAACTTTTTCCTCAGAGGGCGGAGCGGCACTCGCTAATCTATGGGCAATAGTCTCCGCTGTCACGGCAGCGAGCATCATATGACCGGTGTCAAACAGAACGGCGGTCTTTGCTTTCCTGCCATGAGTGACATCAATCAAGAGTCCTTTTTCTCTTGTCTCCCGCAGGAGTCGTTTGATCGGCTGCTGATTTACCGAGAGGAGAGCAATCACCCTGTTCACAGCGACAACGCTGCCAAAGCCAACGTGAACCAGTTCCGTAGTCATGTTACCCTCCTAGCCTTTGCTTAACTGCTCCAACCTTCGTAACTCTCTCCCCCGGCGGCAGATAGTTAAAGAGGGTGGGGAATTCACGCTCACTCAACGCCTCCCACTTCGAGGGAGGGGTTTCATACCACATTAGCCG
>JAUWOB010000133.1 GCA_030612345.1 Dehalococcoidia bacterium
CTTGATCTTCTCCTGGGTGTCCTGAGAGCAGGTAAACAGGTTTCTTTCGGCATAGGCCACATTAGGCAGGGTCTTGGCATATTCGGCTACTCTGGGCACATCCACATAAGCGCCGATGTTGACTCCGCAGTGACAGATAAAAACCCCGATTCTGGGCTCCTCTCCACTGATGTCTCTCTCCGGCGGATATTCCTTGGTCCTGGTCAAAGTCCCTCTTGCCGGAGCCAGTAGGGCAGAGATCTCACCCGCGGCCCCACTTGCCTGCACTACCGTCTCGGGAATATCCTTCGGTGCCGAGAAAGCTCCGCAGACGAATATTCCGGGCCTAGAAGTCGCCATGGGCAGAAACGGTTGTGTCTGACAGAATCCATAGGGATTGAGCTGGATCCCGCCCTTCTTAGCAAGCTCCACCAGTTCGGGCGAAGACTGAAAGCCAACAGAGAGAACCACCATGCTGAATCGCTCGGTCATCACCGTGCCGTCCTCGGCAGCAAATCTAACCAGGAGGTCCCCGGCACTATCGCCCGCTTCAATGCTGTAGACCTTCGATCTGACGAAGCTAATGCCGCTTTCCTTCTTAGCGCGCTCATAGTACTTGTCGAAATCCTTACCGTGAGTCCTTATATCCATGAAGAAGATGGTGACATCCAGGGGCACTGTGCTATGTTCCTTGGCGATCACGGCCTCCTTGATGGCGTAGGTACAGCAAACAGATGAGCAGTAGGGCCTGTCATGACTGGGATCCCTGGACCCAACGCACTGTATGAAGGCTATCCTTTGCGGTGGTGCCAAATCTGAGGGCCTGAGCAAGGTTCCCTTGTAAGGACCTGTGGCGCTCAAGATACGCTCAAACTCGATGCTGTCGACTACATTAGGGTATTTGCGATATCCAAGCTCATACTGAACCGAAGGATCAAAGAGGTCATATCCCGGGGCGAAGACAATGGCGCCCACGTTCAGCTCTAAGCATTCATCCTGCATCTCGTAATCAATCGCTTTGGCAGTACAACGCTCTGCGCACTCGTGACACTGAAAGCAACCCTCTATCTGCGAGGCCAGACATCTCGCAGCCTCTTCTCTAGCCTCAGAAACAGAATAACCTTGCTCAACTTCCTCAAAACTTCTGATTCGTTCATCAGGGTCCGATTCCCTCATGGGAACCCTATCTCGAGAAGGCACAGTTTGTCTAAGCGCGGTAACCTCCGCCTCGCTAAGCTTCTCCAATTGCCTCTTATCTTCTTTAGAAGATGGAGTCTCTCCCCTGAGATATTCGTCTATAGAACGGGCTGCCTTCTTACCTGCCGCTATAGCCTCGATCACAATGGAAGGCCCGCTGACTACATCGCCACCTGCGAAGACGCCTTCCAGGCTGCTGGCCAGAGCTTCATCGGTTACAATCGTTCCTCCACGAGAAATCTCTATGGCCGACTCCAGGGCAAAATCAAGAATCGACGCTTGCCCCAAGGCAGTAATAACGGTGTCAACATCGACCATGAATTCCGAACCAGCAACGGGGACAGGACGGCGACGGCCGCTGGCATCAGGCTCGCCGAGCTCCATCCTGACGCATCCCATCTTTGAGACCTTCCCGCCTTCAGTTATGATCCTTATCGGGTTGGTCAGGAACGCCATCTCGACCCCCTCTTCTTCTGCTCCCCTCACCTCAGAAGCCGTGGCCGGCATTTCATCCCGCGAGCGCCGGTAGATCACCTTCACTTCAGATCCGAGACGCCTTGCCACCCTAGCAGCATCAACGGCCGTATTCCCTCCCCCAATTACTGCTACCTTCTTCCCTAGCTTAACTTCCTCGCCCATATTTGCAGCCCACAGAAAGTCAATAGCATTCATCACCTCGGGGGAATCGCCTCCAGGGATGTCAAGTCTTGTGCCCGCGTGAGCACCTGTGGCAATGAAGACGGCCTGATGGGACTTTCTCACCGATTCCAGTTGAATCTCTTCTCCTATCCTCGCATTTGTCTTTAACTCAACTCCCAATCTCTTTATGTAGTCTATCTCTTTCTTAAGGACGTCCTTGGGCAGACGATACTCCGGAATTCCGACCCGGAGCATGCCGCCTGGTTGCGGCAAGGCCTCAAATATGGTTACATCATAACCTGCGAGGGCAAGATCGTGAGCTGCGGCTAGGCCTGCCGGGCCACTGCCAATAATAGCGATCTTCCTACCGTTTCTGGTGATCTCAGGCACTTCAATCGCGTCGATATCAATCTGGTCGGTGACAAACCTCTTCAGTTCCCTGATTGCTATAGGTTCATCCAGTTGTCCCCGGTTGCATGCCTTTTCACAGGGAGCATAGCATACGCGACCGCAGACAATAGGGAGTGGGTTAGTCCTTCTTATGAGGTCATATGCTTCCTTGAGTTTGCCACTGGCAATCAATCTAGCATAGCCCTGGATGTTCATATGGATGGGGCAGGCGTCGCTGCAAGCCGCCTTACAAGATCTGTCCTCTCTTCTATCGATAACATAGGTATTGGGTACCGATTGCAGAAACGGGGTGTAAATCGCCTTGCGCTCGACCAGACCCTGATCGTACTCGTTTCTCATGGTGACCGGACAGCCCTGAGCGCAGAGGCCACATCCGGTGCATTTTGTTCCATCAACAAACTTTGCCTTCTTCTTCACAGAAACGGTGAAGTTGCCTGGTCTTCCCTCGATATCCAGAACCTCAGAATAGGTCAGAAGCTCAATATTAAGGTGCCTGCCGCATTCCACCAGTTTGGGTGACAGAATACACATAGAGCAATCATTGGTGGGGAATGTCTTGTCGAGTTGAGCCATGACTCCCCCAATAGATGGGGTCCTTTCCACAAGGTAAACGTAATATCCAGACTCAGCAAGATCCAAGGATGTCTGAATACCTCCTATACCCCCACCTACGACAAGAACTGCTCCTATCGTGCCATTTCCGTTTTGCTGCTCCATAGTAACACCTTTAGATTAGAGCTTCTGAAGTGCTTTCTTGGCGAGCTCGGAAGGCTCCATTTCGCCTCCTTGAGAACGTAAGGCAACAACCCCGCTCACCATCTCGTGGCGTAGCTTCTGGCAGAAGACATCGATCTCCTTTACGTTTTCAAGAAAGGAGGCTGCGACGTAGCCTTCTCTAATCGCCATGCTTCTCAGGGCCTTCATGACATCGGCAAAATCAACGTTCTGAGGGCAGTGAGCCTGGCAGCTGTAGCACTGGATACAAAACCAG
>JAUWOB010000033.1 GCA_030612345.1 Dehalococcoidia bacterium
TATTCCTCTTCTCTAAAGGACACTTAGGTGTAGGGCACCGCTCGCCTTTGAGCATCAGCTTCTCTCCGGAACGGCGACATAGTCGACAAACCGGGCCTGTGTAGCGCGCCATTCTATACTCTTCTCCTTCCCTTCGGACGACAGCCGTTATGCGGTATAGGAGTCACGTCTTTGATAGCTGTGACCATGATTCCGGAAGCCTGTAAGGCACGGATGGCTGCCTCCCGTCCGCTACCAGGGCCCTTGATAAAAACCTCGACCCGGCGCAGGCCATCACCAATTGCTCGGTGAGCCGCGTCCCTGGCAGCCGTTTGGGCGGCGAACGGCGTTCCTTTCCTGGAGCCTTTGAACCCCGCGCTACCGCAGCTCCCCCAGGCAACAACGTTGCCTTGCAGGTCAGTAATGGTGACCATTGTATTGTTAAAGCTCGACCGTATGTAGGCCTTTCCTTCGCTAATCTTCTTATGAACCTTGTGAGCCCTCTTCTTCTTTGGCATCTCCTAACACGACCTCCTTATTTCTTAGCCACGCCACGTCTCTGCCCTCGTCCGGCCACTGTCTTCCTGGGCCCCTTCCTGGTTCGGGCATTTGTGCGCGTTCTCTGTCCGTGTACCGGCAACCTCATGCGGTGTCTTATACCCCGATAGCAGCTAATCTCAATAAGCCGCTTTATGTTAGATTGCACCTCTCGCCTGAGGTCCCCCTCCACCCTATATTGCTTGTCAATGACATCTCGAATCTGGGCCACGTGTTCGTCGCCGAGTTCCTTAACTCGCAAACCAGGATCGACACCAGCAGTCGCCAGGATGGATTGGCTTGTCGCAGCGCCAATACCGTAAACGGCCTGCAAGGCTACCCAGATAGGCTTATCTTTGGGAAGATCTATGCCAGCAATACGTGCCACTGTTTATCACCCCTGCCTCTGTTTGTGCTTTGGATTCTCGCAAATAACTCTCACCACGCCCTCACGCCTGATAACCTTACATTTCCTGCATATGGGCTTAACCGAAGCTCTTACTTTCATTTCCAGTCACCGTAGAGGCAAACCCTGTTATAATACGCTTTCTTGGCTAACCTGTCAAACTATCTGAGTCGATAGGTAACCCTGCCCCGACTCAAATCATAAGGCGACAGTTCTATGAGAACCCTATCACCGGGCAGAATCTTGATATAGTGTTTTCTCATCTTGCCCGAGATATGGGCCAACACTTGATGCCCGTTGGCCAATTCGACGCGAAACATAGTATTGGGGAGCACGGTAATCACCTTGCCTTCGACTTCTATCCTCTCCTTCTTAGCCATTTCTACATCATACCTAAGCAAGTATCTCAGCTTCATCGCCGGTTATGGCAATGGTATGCTCAAAATGCGCGGATAGACTCCCATCTGCTGTCAGCACCGTCCATTTGTTGGCTGCCAGTTTGGTGCGCCAATCTCCGGCATTCACCATAGGCTCAATGGCCAGAGTCATGCCGTTCCGCAGGACGAGCCCCTTCCCAGCCACAAAATTGGGTATTTGCGGCTCTTCATGCAGGTCCCTACCTACTCCATGCCCCGTGTACTCTCTGACCACAGAAAACCCATGTGATTCAACGTTACACTGGATAGCAGAGGAGATATCGCACACCTGGGCTCCACATACGGCTTGAGCCACGCCTGCCTGCAGAGCGCCTTCTGTAACCGAAATAAGCTTCTCAGCCTCCTTACTTATCTGCCCGACACCAATAGTTATGGCAGCATCGGTACAGAAGCCATCAAGAGTGACCCCTGCATCCAGAGAAACGATGTCTCCTTCCTCCAACCTTCGCTCACCGGGAATGCCGTGAACTATTTCATCATTTACCGACACACATAGATTAGCAGGAAAGCCACGATAGTTCTTGAAAGAAGGTATAACTCCCCTCTTCTCCGCTTCTTCGGCCATGATTATGTCCAGCTCGTCAGTCCTCATCCCCGGTCTTATCTCGCTTCTCAGTCTATCTAAGACGGCGACGAGGATTCTGCCGCACTTCCTCATGGTGTCGATTTCCTGGCTAGACTTTATGACTACCATCTATTTTATCGCTGCCTTGAGTGCAGAGGCAATTCCCCTGGCTACTCCTTGTACTCCCAGGTTGCCGTCGATCCTGATTAGTTTGTGCTGACTCTTATAGTAATCAAGGATGGGCACAGTCTGAGCAAAGAAAACACTGAGCCGCTCCCTTACCGTCTCCTCTCTATCATCAGAACGCTGAAACAACTCACCGCCACACCTATCACATTTGCCCGGGACTCTGGGGGGCGAACTCAACAAGTGATAGGGTCTCTGGCAGCTACGGCAAAGTCGCCTTCCACTGAGGCGTTTCATCAGCTCTTCACCGGGCACCTCAATATATATTGCCTTATCTACGGTCTTCCCCTGCTTACTGAGGGCTTGATCCAGAGCCTGGGCTTGCTGCAAAGTACGGGGAAAACCGTCGAACAGGCAGCCAGCGGCACAGTCAGGCTTATTCACTCTTTCCAGAATCATCCCTATGGCTACCTCATCGGGGACTAATTCCCCCTTATCCATATAGTCCCTGGCCAGAAGACCAATCGCGGTCCCTTCCTCCAACGCCTGACGAAATAAGTCACCGGAGGCTATATGAGGCAAACCCATCTCCTGCGAGAGAATATCTGCTTGGGTTCCCTTGCCTGCCCCCGGGGCGCCCAGCATGATGATGTGCATTACTTCAGGAAGCCCTCATAGCGGCGCATGGTCAACTGAGCCTCCAATTGCTTCATGGTATCCAGAGACACGCCGACAGCTATGAGCATGGCGGTGCTCTGGAGTACCAGCGCTTTGACGCCGGTGACTTGTGAGGCAACGAAGGGCATGATGGCCACTACAGCCAGGAAAAGAGCGCCGCCAAAGGTGATGCGCTTTATGATCTTGTTCAGATAGTCAGCCGTTGTCTTGCCGGGTCGCACCCCGGGGATGAAGCCCCCTTGTTGTTGCAGGGTTTGGGGTAAGTGCATCTGCTCGAATATGACCATCGTGTAGAAGAAGGCGAAGCCAATCACCAGCGCAAAGTACAACACCTGGTAGAATGGCCTGTTAGCCTGAAATATACTGTAGACTGTATTCCAGAAATTCGGGTCTACTTCGGGGCCCATGAAGAACGAAGATATGGTAGCAGGCAGCTGCATCAAGGCAATCGCAAAGATAATGGGTATCATCCCGGCGGTATTGACCCTCAGCGGTATGTACGTGGAACCTGATTGGCGATACATGCGGCCACTGCGAAATGTGCTCCGAGCATACTGCACAGGAATACGGCGATGCGCTTCCACAAATATGACTATAAGTACCAAAGTAGCTAAGCTGAGTATAAGGAAAACAACCAACTCCGCGGGCCGTCCCGCTTGAGCTTCTATGATGCCACTACCTACCATCTCCGGCAGGCTGGCCACGATGCCGCCAAAGATTATTATCGATATGCCGTTCCCTATACCGCGCTCGGTAATCAACTCTCCCAGCCACACCAGGAACATCGTGCCGGCGACCATTGTTATTACTATGCCGGCTATGGTCAAGGAGCCAAGCGGCTCAATAGTAACTTCCTGGGTACGCAATATGGTAAGCATACCGTAGCCCTGAATACCGGCCAGGGGCACGGTCAGCAAGTGTGTAATTCGATTGATCTTCTGCTGGCCGACCTCTCCCTCTTGCGCTATAGCCTGCAACCTGGGCACCACGGGGGTCAGCAACTGCATAATAATGGATGACGTGATATAGGGAAAGATACCCGCAGCAACTATACTGAAACTAGCCATGGCACCACCGCTGAAAAGGTCAAGCATGCCGAAGAGAAGGTGCCCCTGGAAGAATTCCCCCAACTTGTCAATATCAACGCCGGGCAAGGGAACATTAGTCAAGAAGCGAAAGACTACCAGAATGCCCAGCGTAAAAAGAATCCTTCTCCGCAAATCGGGCAAGGATAATGCGTCCATCATCGCCTGGACGAGGCGGGGTCGGGTCGTTCTGCGCTGCATTCTAGGCTTGTTCTACCCTCCCTCCAGCAGCAACGATCTTCTGCGCAGCTGACGAAGAGAATTTATCAGCCCTAACTATTAGGGGGTGCTCGATAGTGCCGGAGCCGAGAATCTTGGTCGGCCGACCTAGAGACTTAATGAGTCCGGCCCGGTGTAACTCCTCGGGCGTCACCCCCATTCCCGCGCTGAAAACGGCCAGTTGCCCAACATTGACAATATTGTATTCGGTCCTGAAAATGTTAGTGAATCCCCTCCTTCGTGGCAGCTTTAGGATCAAAGGCAACTGCCCCCCTTCAAAGCCAAGTCGCACGCCGCCTCCGGAGCGAGCCTTTTGCCCTTTGCAGCCCCGCCCCGAATAGGTGCCATGCCCGCTACCATCTCCGCGACCTACGCGTTTCCTCTCATGCTTTGTGCCCTCAGGGGGTCTCAGCTCATTCTGTTTCATCTACCTTCTCTTCCTGGTTCTCAACATCAGTCTCAGTTGCCGCTTCCTCAACTCGCCTCAAGTTAGCCAGGGCAAGTATGGTGGCCTTGGCAACATTGATCTTACTCGACCCGCCAGATGATTTGCCGGTGGCATCTCTTATCCCTGCTAGTTCCAATATTGCTCGACTGGTATTGTTGACAATCAAGCCTGTCCCGGGCGCCGCCGGCTTTAGTAAAATCTTGGACACGCAAAACTTGGCTAGGATTTCATGAGGAATGGTACCGTCCTTGACAGGCACCTCAATCAAGTCCTTCCTTGCCACAGCACCTGCCTTGCGAATCGCCTCAGGAACCGCGGAGGCTTTGGCCAAACCGAATCCGACATGCCCCTGGCCGTCGCCAACTACCACTGAAGCCCTGAAACGAAGGCGCCTGCCGCCTTTCGCCACTTTAGTTACACGATCGATGCCCAGCAGTTTCTCCTCAAGAGTCAGTTCTGAAGCATCGATTTCGGATCTCTTCCCTATTGCTTTGGTAACCGCTTTCATGATCTTCTTCTCAAAACTCCAATCCAGCTTGCCTGGCGGCTTCGGCTAAAGCCTTAACTCTGCCATGGAATTGATAGCCACCACGGTCAAAAACCACTTGTTTAATCCCTTTTTCTACTGCTCGCTCGGCAAGTGAAGTTCCCACCGCCTCAGCCTTCTTGACTTTTACCATTCCATCGGTCCTGCTCCTCACCTCAGGGTCAAGAGTGCTCATTGAGACTAGAGTCAGGCCACCAGAATCATCAACAATCTGGGCATGGATATGATTCAAGCTGCGGAAGACACACAAGCGAGGTCGCGATGCTGTGCCCGTTATCTTGCGCCTTACCCGTACGTGCCGTCTCTTTCTAATTACGCTTGGATTTCTCTCGCTCATCGTAACCACTACTTCTTGCCCACTTTGCCTGACTTGCCTGGCTTAAGATGCAATCTCTCATCAGAGTACTTCATGCCCTTTCCTTTATAGGGATCGGCAGGCCGGATTGCCCGAATTCTAGCAGCCGTTGCACCAACCGCCTCCCTATCAATGCCGGCCACGCGAATGCGATTTGCCCTCTCAATGGTAATACTGATACCCGGGGGAGGGACAAACTCCACTGTATTGGCGTATCCTACCTGAAGCAGCAGTTTGTCGCCAGTCTTCTGCGCTCTGTAGCCTACGCCGCTTACCTCCAGGACTCTCTCAAAACCTTCAGTCACTCCCGTAACCATATTCGCCAGAAGGCTGCGAGTGAGCCCGTGCAAGGAACGGTGAATTCTGCTGTCGCTAGGTCGAGTTACAATCAAGCACCCATCCTTCAGAGCCACAGAGATATCGGGGTGAAGCCGTCGCCGAAGTTCTCCTCTGTTTCCTCGTACCACCACTTCGCTGCCCGCGATCTCCACCTCGGTACCTTGAGGTATAGCAATAGGGAGCAAGCCAATACGAGACATAATTCAAAACTCCTGAGTCAATCTACCATACATAGCACAGAATCTCACCGCCAAGATGCCTTCGCCACGCCTCTTGGCCAGTCATGATGCCCTTGGATGTAGATAGAACGGCCATACCTAAGCCCCCATAGACGCGAGGGATTTCACGCCTTTCCGCATAGACCTTTAAGCCCGGCTTGCTCACTCTTTCCAGACCTGAGATTACCGGTCTGCCCTCTATGTATTTGAGGTACACGTTTATCATTGGCTGAGGTTGCCCCCTAAGCACTTCATAACGATGAATGAGACCTTCTTCCTTCAGTATCTTGATGATGGACAGCTTTATCTTAGAGGAAGGCACAGGGACACAATCGTGATCCGCCATGATACCGTTGCGTATCCTGGTTAGCATATCAGCGATGGGGTCAGTAACTGTCATCTCTCTCACCAACTCGACTTTCTTACGCCAGGGACGACACCGGTGACAGCCAGTTCCCGAAAACAGATACGACACAAGCCGAATTTGCGCATGAAAGCACGCGGCCTGCCACACAGTTGACAACGATTACGTTGCTGCACCTTATACTTCGGTGGGCGTCTCGACTTGACAATCTTAGATAGTTTCGCCATATCAAGCTCTCCTAAAGGGCATGCCCATTAATTCTAGCAAATCCCTGGCTTGATCATCATTCTTGGCAGTAGTAACAATAGTCACCTCAAGGCCGCGAATCTTATCGACCTTATCATAATCAATCTCAGGGAAAACTATCTGTTCCCGTATGCCCATATTATAATTCCCCCGGCCATCAAATGAATCCCGCGATGCTCCGCGGAAATCGCGAAACCTCGGCAGAACAACGCTAACCAGCCTGTCAAAAAAATCGTACATACGTTTACCTCGCAAAGTCACCATCATTCCAATAGGAACACCTGCTCGCAACTTGAAAGCGGATATAGACTTCTTCGCTCGCGTAGTTACTGGCTTTTGCCCCGAAATCATGCCCAGGTCCTTCTCCGCTGATTCCAGAGCCTTGGGATCCTGTGTCGCTTCGCCCAGACCGATGCTGAGCACTATCTTCTCCAGCCTAGGTACTTGCATGATGTTATCGTAGCCACCCCTGGCCTTAAGCTGAGGAGCCACTTCCGCAAAATACTTTTCTTGCAAGCGAGATCTCACAGTAGAACCCCCCTAGTCAATCACCTCTCGGCATGAAGTGCAAATCCGTACCCTTTTGCCGTCGGCCAGAAAACGAACACCAACTCGCGTGGGCCTGCCACATTTCCCGCATAACAACATTACGTTGGATACCTGGATTGGAGCTTCCATCTCAATTATGCCAGCCTGGCGGGCAGCTCTACCCGCTCGAGAATGGCGTTTGACCATGTTGAGTCCTTCCACTATCACTCTGTCTTCTCTGGGTAAGACACGACGCACCTTTCCCTTCTTCCCGCTGTCCTTGCCAGCAATTATGATGACACTATCATCCTTCCTGATCTTCATCTCAAAGAACCTCTGGGGCCAAGGATATTATCTTGGCAAAGCTTTTGTCTCTCAGTTCTCGGGCTACCGGACCGAAAATGCGACTGCCTCTAGGATTGTTCTTGTCATCAAGAACGACTGCAGCATTTTCGTCGAATCTGATGTAAGAGCCATCAGAGCGGCGATAAGGCTTGGCCACACGTACGACCACAGCTCGCACCACCTCGCCCTCTTTGACCATTCCATGGGGCATAGCTCGTTTCACCGTGGCCACAATGACGTCCCCTATGCGCGCATACTTTCTTGCCCCGATAGCCACATTAATACACATAATCTGCTTAGCCCCGGTATTATCGGCTATCCTGAGTCTGGTATAAGTCTGAATCATTCGTTTTGCTCTGGTCTGGTTGCGACCATTTCCTTCCTAGGTATTATCCCGGTTACGCGCCAGCTCTTCTCCTTAGACAAAGGGCGAGTCTCGATAATCTTCACCTTGTCTCCAACCTTACAGGCGTTGTTTTCGTCATGAGCCATGTATTTCTTGGTGACTCTGATAGGCTTCTTATAGAGTGGATGGACCTTCCTGGTTTCCACAACTACCACCACGGTTTTATCCATCCTGTCACTCACCACCAAGCCTTCTCTAACCTTTCTTTTCTTAAGATAGTTCATGCTATGCCCAGCTCTCTTTCCTTAAGAACAGTCTTGATTCTGGCAATCCTCTTCTTCACGTCAGGAATCTCTCGATGATTCCCCAGTTGTCTGGTAGCGAGGCGAAAACGGAGGTTAAAAAGCTCCTCATGAGCTTCCTCAAGCTTCGATAGTAGCTCTTCGTTGCTGAGAGCGCGGATTTCGCTAGCCTTCAACTCTCTGCCTTTCCTTCCTGACGAAACTAGTAGCTATGGGAAGCTTATACGAGGCAAGATGGGTCGCTTGCGAAGCCATCTCCTCATTCACACCGGCCAGTTCAAACAGGATTCTACCTCTCCTGACTACAGCTACCCAGTGATCCGGAGCACCTTTCCCACCCCCCATCCTCGTCTCCGCAGGTTTCTTTGTCACAGACTTGTCGGGAAATACTCGTATCCAGACCTTGCCACCGCGCTGCAGGCGGCGTACAAGCACGCCCCGGATTGCCTCAATTTGCCGTG
>JAUWOB010000121.1 GCA_030612345.1 Dehalococcoidia bacterium
CTGGTCTGCGTACCTCTTCATCCACGACGATTGAGAGAGAGGGGTTATAACCAGTCCAGCCTTCTTGCCAGGGAGTTGAGCAACCGTATTGGCCTGCCCGTGATCGAGGACTGCCTGATTCGGCTCAAGCAGGCACAACCCCAGGTGAGGGCAGTTGATGTGGAAGAGCGCCGAAGGAATGTAGCCGATGCTTTTGCCTGCTGTGACGAGAAGGTGAGCGGCAAGCAGATCATCCTCATAGACGACGTATGTACTTCTGGAGCTACGCTGGAGGCTTGTGCCACGGTTCTCAAGAACAACGGTGCCGCATCTGTTTGGGCACTAACACTGGCTAGGGAGATTCACAACTGAAGGAGGAGAAATGGACTTACAGATAATCGCCAGGAACAATGTAGAGGTCTCAGAGACATTAGAGTCATATGTTGAGAAGAAGATTGGCAGACTAAGTCGTTACTTACCTACCATCGGTGAGGGCAAGGTGGAGATTTCCCAAGAAGGTGCCAGGCTGCCTGAGCAGCGATTCACTGTCCAGGTTACTCTTGAGAGCAGAGGCGTCTTGATTAGAGCCCAGGAGAATGCTCACGATATTCACGCAGCTATCGACAAAGTAGCTGATGTGCTATCCAAGCGAATCGAGCGATACAAAGGCAAGTTGTATGACAAAGGCAGAGGTACTTCTCTTACCCGGCAGGGAGCAGCAATCGAGGCCGACGAAACCGCGGTTCCCAGGCGAATCGTGAAGAGCAAGCGCTTCCTGGTCAAGCCCATGCCTATAGACGAGGCTGTAAGCCAGATGGAGCTTCTGGGCCATGATTTCTTCCTTTTCATGGACGCCGATACTGAGAGGCTCAATCTGCTATATCGCCGTGAGAATGGCGACTACGGCCTGATTGAACCGGAGCAGGGGTGAGAGAATTGCCTCACTCGTTCATACGGAGAGGACCTGCGCGGGCGGATAGGGAATGGTGTTCCGCCCCACAATCCAGCATGAGCACCTTCTCCCTCCAGGAATCGGGATTGAGAGGCTGCCCCGAATCCAGCGAAGGATGAGGGGGCGACACTGGGCGCTGTGGCTCTCTACAACCGAGGAGGGAGAATGACCATTGTTTGTGCATCTCACTGCCGACAACGAGGTGTGAGAGAAGCCCTTACTTCACGATTGACGCGGCGGGACGCAGAACGAAGATATCATTGCCGGCGAAGTGCGAAAGAGAGAGTTGCCCCGTTTTGTTGAGATCGCGTCGGCGTTGATCAAGTCGGATTGAGAATGGTGGAGCTGATGGGATTCGAACCCACTACCTTCTGACTGCCAGTCAGACGCTCTCCCGATTGAGCTACAGCCCCGCCTGATTCAGGAATATAACAAAATGGCTTGGGAAACTCAAGTTAGAGATCCACGCCCAGCCATCGCAGTACGGAGCGCAAACCGAAGTATCCCAGATAGGCTATTACCATGCTTTTGACCGTCCTGCCGGCCCAGGTGGCCAGGAAGAATCTTACCAGCCCAAAGCGAAGTGTGCCCAGAAGCACAGCGAAGGGATAAAAAATGGGGCTGAGTAGAGCAGACACGACGAAGATGGCCTTAGAGCCGTGGCGGTCGACAATACGGCTGAAGCGAAGGTAAAGGCCGCTGTCACGATCCCGGAACAATCCCCTGCCAGCATACCCGGTGAGATAAGCACCGATAGCACCGACAGCTCCACCAATGCCAGCTACCGCACCGACTATGGCAGGATTCAGTATCCCACCAAGTGTGAATGTGATCACAATGCCGAAGCCAGGCAAGACGAAGGTCCCGTCGGCGAGAACACTGATGAAGAAGCAGCCAACATAGCCCCAGTACGCCATCTGGTAGAGATAGCCTCGATGCTGGATGATAAAGACAGATAAGACTATGGTAATAGCTACAGAAATGCCACCGATTAGGGCTTCACGCTTAGTCGGTTTTCTCATCGGCCTCGCCCATTATACCGCAAAAGCACAGGCATAGAACCCAGCTTTCCAAGTAGCTTTGCTAAGGGTATGCAGCTTATGGCCACTTCAGCAAAGAAGACCCACCGGAGGCTGAGCACAAGGTCAACGTCTTGCCCGCGTTGCTCGGTTCGGGCCCTTTCCAGAGCCTCTCAGCCTGCTTCGAGACGATTCTCCACGACCGGGAGCAAAAGCTGAGTCATCGCAGCATGGCCACATAGCTATTCATGGGCACCCCCAGTGAAGCTGCTACGGGTCTGCACTTGGCCATGAGGCAATGGAAGATCCTCCCCTGCGGGGGAAGTTCAGACAAAGCCTCATAATGCCCCATCCCTTTGGCAAATATGAGGTCTGCCGACTCGAATTCCCGTCTGAACCGGGCTGAAGCCAGCGAGAAGACTACTCCCGGTGATGCTATGCCGGTGCTTATAACCTCGCCAAATTCACTTTCGAGGCCGCTTCTCCTCAGGTCCTTCAGGGTCAAATCGTTCTGAACTGGCGATGGTTTAACGACATAGACAACACGGGCAGACTGCCTCATCAACCTGACTAAGGGCAGGTCAAAATAGAGTTCGCCGGCGTTGTCAGCCAGATACAAGACCTTGCCGGCGCTCCTCAGTTCTGCTTCAAGTTGTGCCGAGTCATCTACGGCAAAGCTTACCGGTTTCCTGATGTCCTCCTCAGTAAAACGAGTCTCTCTGAAGAAATCAATGGAGTTCGCTGCGACAGCCAGCTTAAGGCACCGGCAAAGCTCATCCTGGCAGAGATTGCCTTGCTTCCTGTCCCGCCCCCACAAGTTCCGGCTCGCAGTTTCGGCCTGCGCTGACAGTTCAGTATAAAGTCTTCTGGCCAGCATCATCTCCTTTTCCTTCATTGCCTCATAAGGGTCGGATTCGCCAGTCACTCTTCTTACCGCCTTGTGAATCCTGGTGGCAATGGTAATAGATAACTGGTCATAGGAAAACTCGTCATCCAGTATCTTCGTCGCTTCTCTTATCGCGGTCTGCTTCAGCGAAGCGTCATCGGTGGCCAGCTCTGCAGCCTGGGAGATCAGTCTGCGTAAGCACTCATAGCAGTCGCGTGCCAGTTTCATGCCAGCTCTCTTGCCTCAGGTGTGGACAGCTTAACACTTGGGGCCAATCCGGCCTCTTTACCTTCCTTGATCAGGAGTCCTCTACTTTGTGTCATTCTGAGCGAAGCGAAGAAGCTCGAGACCCTCTGCTGGCTCTCAGGATGACCGCTGGGGCTCGAATTTGAGCAACTCATGCCGCTCTATTATAATAGTACCTGGTATGTTTGAGAAACTGGAACTGGTTGAGAAGCGCTATGAGGAGCTGAGTCAACTCCTGACCCGTGAAGAGACAGCTACTGACTACAAGCGACTGCAAGAGCTAAACAAGGAGAAGGCTGCTCTGACAGATGTTGTTGACACATACAGACAATATAAGGCCCTGGATAAAGAACTGAGAGACCTTGAAGCCCTGCTCGATTCCCATGCTGACGCAGAAATGACGGCGCTGATCAAGGAAGAAGTGAACAAGCTCAGACAACAGCAAGATAAGCTCATCCATGGCCTTAAGCGTTCGCTGATGCCC
>JAUWOB010000125.1 GCA_030612345.1 Dehalococcoidia bacterium
TATCAGATGGCGCCTTCTGATTGAGGCAGAAGATTTCACATCTGACTTAAGCAACCGCCTACGCTCTCTTTACGCCCAGTAAATCCGAATAACGTTCGCCTCCTACGTATTACCGCGGCTGCTGGCACGTAGTTAGCCGAGGCTTATTCCTTGGGTACCGTCAGAGTTCTTCCCCAAGAAAAGAGGTTTACAACCCGAAGGCCTTCCTCCCTCACGCGGTGTCGCTGGGTCAAGCTTTCGCTCATTGCCCAAGATTCCTTGCTGCTGCCTCCCGTAGGAGTTGGGGCCGTGTCTCAGTCCCCATCTGGCTGATCATCCTCTCAGACCCGCGACCGATCACTGCCTTGGTAGGCCATTACCCCACCAACTAGCTAATCGGACGCAAGCCCCTCTTCGAGCACCCGAAGGCTTTAATAACCAAGCATATGCTTCGTTACCACATGGGACATTAGCTTGCCTTTCGGCAGGTTATTTCCCACTCAAAGACAGGTTACTTACGTGTTACTCAGCCGTTCGCCACTAGATTACAATCCGAAAACTGTAACCCCGTTCGACTTGCATGCATAAGGCGCACCGCCAACGTTCATTCTGAGCCAGGATCAAGCTCTCCAATAAAAACCTTCCTTCCACTATTCAGTTGTTAAAGTGCCAATGTCACAATATTCTACAGGAATCCCTCTTTCCTTGTCAAATTTCCTGCGGGCTCCCGGCAAAATCATGCTCTAAGCCGCGGTCTTGGGACGGGTTTGACATTCGGGGAGTTTTCCATTATATTCTCCCGCAGATTCCGGCTGAGGCCCCGTGGTGTAGCGGTTTAACATGCCACCCTGTCACGGTGGAGATCAGGGGTTCGAATCCCCTCGGGGTCGCTTCTTATTATCTCCAGTTGCCGCCGTAGGGAAACTGCCTTTCCAGAGTTGGGGTCATATCTCTATTCTGTCAGGCCACGGCTCCTTCATGGCCGCGGACCAAACTCTGTCAATGTAATTCAAGATGAAGTAGTTCTGAAGCAGATGGATATAGAAAGCACCCCTTTCCGTTAGCTCGATCTGATTCCGGTCTTCTCTGGTCAAACCCAACAATCTAGCCAGGCCCAGCATGACCTTCAATTTGACATCGTTCCCGAACCTCTCGCGGAGTTGCCGGCTATCTATGTATGTCTCATAGAATCGCCAGTATAGCCAATAGTACTTCATCAACTCGGGAGTCATATCCATCGCCAAGGCGATGGGGAGCCGCCCGCTCGAGGCGACCGCTATATAGTCATCTACCGAAAAGGTATTCAAGTAGAAGACAGCTGGCAGCCTTGAGCCTGCTCCGGCACCGATACCGACATAGATATCTCTGGTAACGGAGGAGTACCTCGGCGAGTCGCCTTTCCTGAATCCCCAAACGGAAACTCGCTCGTATCCATTTTGTATGAGGAAATCGTGGATTTCTCTGTACATCTTCCTCAGCCTGAATATGCCGGGCGTCTTCACCCTTCGTGTTCTCAGGTAGCGGCCAACCGAGGAATAGGGGAAAGTAAACAAAGGATAGGCCGTTACCTGGTTTGCCCCTATTCGCAACGCTTCCTTCAAGTCATCCAGCACATCGGCAGTAGTCTGCCCCGGCAGAGCAAACATCAAGTCCATATTCACCGATCTGAAATCTGCCGACACAGCAATCTTCGCCGCAGAACGGGCTTGGGCCGCATCATAATCCCGGCCCAGAATCTTCAGGAATGTGTCATCAAAACTCTGCACCCCAATGCTGAGCAAATTCACTCCGGCCTCCTTCAGCTTTCGTACAATATCCTCATTCAAGTCGCCGGGGGATGTCTCAACACAAATATCACCGCTCATGACAAACTTCTCTCTTATCGACTCTATAATCACTCCCAGTTCGTCGGTCAAAGTTGTCGGCGTGCCTCCCCCGATATAGAGCGATGTCACTTCGATCTTCCCCAGCTTTGACAGGTATTGCTCGATCTCACTTAACACCGCTTCTGTATATGCGCCGGCCAGATTCTCATCATAAGCTACACGATTGTAAGGACAATAGAGACACTTGTTTCGGCAAAAAGGGATATGAACGTACAGGCCGATTTGACTAAGCGGAGGGATATCTATGCTCTCCGTCCTGGTAAAAGCAAACTCCTGCTCCTTACCCACCAGGATCAATCTTATGGTTTTTGTGGCAGCATCGACGATCATTTTTCGCTCGGGGCAGATGATCCAAAGTCTGTATCACCAGATAACTAACAACCCGACCAATGCAAAGGCAGCGATAGGCGGCAGAGCCGGCATCGGCTTACCCTTTAAGAATATGGCTTGAATGGTATAGACGCTAACCAAGCCCAACAATCCGAGCACTGCAATAATAGCCGCCGCAGCTAAGCCTCGGGCAAAATAGACGGAGGCTGTCAGCAGGCAGGGGAAGGCAATATCGCCACCGCCCAGTATGGAGTATTCTCTATCGGCGGGATTCAACTCTACTATCTTCTCCCGCTTACTCAAGTTGGAGTTCCAGGCAGAATAGTCCTTGGGGATGATCAGAGCGGGCAAGGCATTTATCTGCGATAGCCTGTCGGCCATCCAGAGCATAAACCTGAAACGAACCGCCAGGAAGTCGTAGATGGCCAGTGCCCCGATTATAGCCATCGCCGTCCACGGCGTGATAAAGCGCCCGAAAACTGCTCCTGAACTACTGACCGCCAGAATCAACACCACATTATGCAGCCAGACAAGTGGTATCAGGAACCATAACGTGCCGGCGGCGATACCGGTGGCGATAGCGAGCGGCAATGGCAAGTAGAAGACAGTTGCGATGAAGGCGCCCCAGCTGAACAGAAGGGCAAACACGAGTCTGAGAACAACCTTTAAGGCCGTGAGCGGTATGAGAGAGAGCGTAATCCCCAGCACGGCCGCCGCCACAAGAACATAGATCAGCACCGGTCCCATAGCTGAGTGGATCGGCACTTCGATAACCTCTCCGCTGGGCAATGTCACCTCACCAGGCCACCAGGATATGGGCTCGGATGGCTGGCCCGGTACGTATATGTCGTTCTCATCCAGGAACGGATCTATACGGGGGACAACGAGAAGGATGAGCACCTGGGCGACGACAAAAAGAAGAAGGCCCCAGTAGATCGTATTCCGCTTCGTTGACCTCTTCGTGCTCATGGGGGGATATTCTACACCGAAGAAGGTGCGATGTCGAAGCACCACCTTGACTGTTGTCGAAACTCCATGACAATGTCCTCTTAAGGACTCGATAGAAATGTCCTCTTTCCGCTAAAGATGGTAAAGAACAGGCATCTTACAAGGAGGTGTCTGAATGGAAGGAGGACCATTGGTCATGAGCCAAAAGGAACGCTCTCGTCTGGTTATGATGACGAGGGTGAGGGAGAAGGCAATGACGATCAAGGAGGCAGTGGAAGTGATGAGGACAAGTTACCGGCAGGGTCGGCGGATATACAGACGGTATGTGAG
>JAUWOB010000026.1 GCA_030612345.1 Dehalococcoidia bacterium
AGGCGGCGCTCGCCGTTCACATACCAGCGGAATTCAAGATAATCAGTCAGGATAAGGTTGCTCAAAGATGACAGATACCGCTTTGGCTGCTCGCCCTTCTCGACTTCGTCAAGGCTTCTGCCGATGTCTTTGGCTTCAACGTATCCTATCGTAGCTGAGCCCCTAGTGACGATAAAGCCAGGTGCGCCGCATTCTAACGGCCCGGGAGACTGATAGCGATGATTCCGTCACCAGGCGACTCCGAAAGAGTTTTCAGAGCGGGATAATGAGAACCTTCGCTGGCATATCCCGCAGACAGGCTTTTCTGTAGCAAAGCAATATAATCAGTCAGCGGCTTCAAATCACTACCCATTACTACTGTCCTCAAAGCCGCGGAGCACCTTCAGGTCTGCAAAAGGATAATGCTCCACATTATTAGTTAGTAGTAGAGCATTTAGCTGTAACGCTGTCGCGCCGATAATAGCATCGGCAATACCCACAGTCACACCTTTTGAGCGTAACTCTCCAAGCATTGTGCCTGCCCGCCGGGCAATAGGAATATTGACGGCTACTGAGACGAGACCATCGAGAAAAGCGTTGGTCGCATCGTCCTCACCTGCTTTTATCCCCTGATATATCTCAAGGTGAGTAAGGGTGCTTATAGCCAGAAGCCCTTCCCCAACCCACCCCTGAAGTAGCTTCCGCGCATAGTCACGTTGCCTCAGGAAATCAATAGCAATGTCCGTATCTACTATACAGGCAACGCCCTTCACCCGGCTACTTTGCACGGACGCCTCCCAATCGTTCCAGACGCTCCCTGTCTGCTTCTCTGATAGAGCGAACATATGCAGTGGAGTCCGCAGGAGTGGTAAGGGCAGGGTGATTCTCACTCTTCCAGGCGCCGAACCCTTTCTCCAGGGCTATCCTTTGCTTGTGGTAGGCTATATAGTGCTCCAGCGCCTCAGTGAAAAAAGAGCTTATCTCCCCCTGGGACGCGATAGACCGTATTTCACCGGCCAGTTCCTTGGGCAGCGTTACCGACATTTTCTCTGTCCTTGCTTTTCCTCCCATTCTTAACTCCCTTCTTTAACGGAAACTGCATACCAAGAATACTACCGATTATCTTACATTGTCAAGCGTTGATGTCTCAAACTGGAATTCCGGGAATTCCGGGGACATCATACCGATTAACCTACTATACTCTTGGGATCATATACACAAAACAGGTAGCGCTGTCACGGTATGTATACCGGGCAACAAAACTCGGGAGTGTTCAACCTGGCCCCATCCAACCAAAACTCAGAATGTGTGGCCACCGTCATAATATCCAGCGCAGAGTAGTGACCCAGTTACAGAGCTGCGCCAGAATTGCATGGCGCAGCTTCTATTCGACAGAAACCTTCACCACTTCTTTGGCGGTCACCACATTCACCTCAAGTTCGCTCAGAGCCTCGATCATTTCCTCTAAGTCTTCTGGCTTTAGATTACGCATGTCGAAATCTATACCTTTCTCACGCAGAGCACCGGTGATTTTGTCTCTGGCCGCGGGCGGTATCAGAGATGTGAACTTCATGCCGGCGCGTATCAGTGACATAGGCACACGCACATTGACGAGCTCGGCACCACCACCATCATCTTCTTCATCTTCGTCGTCGTCTTCATCTTCCTCATCTTCATCAGCATGTTCTTCTTCATCCTGCCGGGGTCCAGGCCGAGGCACCACACTGACACGTAGATATTTGGCCCTGGTTTTCGCTGCTGCTGTCTTTGGAGGGCCTTGCGTTGCGCCCCCTTCTGGTTCCAGCACACTGAGCAGCCGATAAGCTTCATCAACACTTATCTTCTTGTTCTCCAGGATCTCCAGTATTCTCTTCTGGTTCTCAGACATGTTCTTGTCCTCCTTTCATTTTAGTCAGGATAGCAGGACATAGCCGTTCACTGTGAGGGCATAAGTCAATCCGGGAGTCTCTGGGCGAGCAAAGTACCATGAGAGGAGCCCTGATGAAGTGTAGTGTCCGTTTTCACTGCCGCCCCAGTCAGAAGCGCTCATCTTCCTGTTGGCCGCCATCCCCAGTATCCTCTTTTGTATTCTAGACATCTCTATTTCCTCCTTTCATTGAAAAACTTAATATGATAATTAAGTATCTTTACTCATTATAAAACTAGGCATTAATTGTGTCAAGTCCCTGGGACGATATTTTTAAGAAATTTCAGAAAAAAAATGGAGGGGGACGAAACCTGTGCTCCTGTCTCGATGAAACCAAAGCGGTAACGGCTTATGGGTATGTCATGCGCTGTTCTGAGTCAGCGGCAGGGCTTTGATGAATCAATATGAGGGCGACGGAGTCCCAGCACAAGAGACCATATGCGGAAGACCGGGTTATCCGTTAATGAAGTACACTGCTATTCTTAGCTCCCCGTAAATGCGGAAGACCTTGTGCCCTTACAAAGAGCTGTTGAAAATCCTTCGATTTGACTGGTAGGTCACAATTTAGCGTTGTTACTCAACGCGGACCGCCGTGTCTAGGCGGACCGTCAGGTTCTACCTATCAATTACATTGATACCGGCCTGCCCTGTAACCTGATTAGTATCTGAGGGGTGGCAGCCGTATAACCGATATGCAGTTCCAGCTCTTTGATCAGTTGCAGGCCTTGAACCTGTTCACCTACAGCAGTTCCGGGAACATAATCGCTGATCTGTAGTAGGCCTGTCTAATCGACACGGTGTTCCTGGAGTTCGTGGCTGGTCAATCTGCGGTGTGGTATACTGAACGCGCCTCATCATGGATACCACCAACTCCCCGCTCGGCATGTGTGACGAGTGCAACGGCCTGGGCGTCAAGCTGCAGGTCGACCCTGACCTGATCATCACCAACGCCAACATCTCCCTCATGGATGGCGCCTGCCGCTGGTATGGCAATCTGCGCAAGAAAGGCAAGGCCCCCTGGCATTCGGGCAACCTCACAGCCATCGCCAAGCACTTTGGTGTCGATATCGAGCAACCATGGAAAGATCTGCCCGAGAAGTTCCGCCATGCCCTGCTGTATGGCTCGAAGGGTGAACGCGTCCGCTATACGTTCCACTCGGAGACTCCCACTGGGACCTGGCATGGGGAGAGCGACCGGGAGATGATGGGCATCATCTTCCAAATAAATCGCCTCTTTCGCCAAACCAAATCAGATTACACCCGCCGCTGGTATATGTCCTTCATGAGTCAGAAACCCTGCCCGAGGTGCAATGGGGAGCGCCTGAGTCCGGAGGCGCGGTATGCCACCGTCGACGGCAAGCGCTTACCTGAACTAACTTCCTGGAGTATCGGGACCATCCACACCTGGATCAGTGGCCTGGCAGCTCGCTTGGACGAGGAGCAGCGCCAAATCGGACTGGAGATGATCAACGAGATTGGCCAGCGGCTGAGTTTCCTGGGCAACGTCGGCCTGCATTACCTGACCCTCGACCGACCCGCCCCGACCCTTTCCAGTGGCGAAGGTCAGCGCATCCGCCTAGCCAGCCAGATCGGAAGCGGCCTTGTCGGAGTGCTCTACATCTTGGACGAACCTTCTGTTGGTCTGCACAGCCGCGATCAGCGCACGCTGCTCGATACCTTGGCTCACCTTCGCAACATTGGTAACACGGTCCTGGTGGTCGAGCACGACCGACCCACAATGATGGAATCCGATTGGATCATCGATCTGGGTCCCGGGCCGGGTGTCCTGGGTGGGGAACTGGTTGCTGCCGGAACCCCCGACGACTTGATGCGGAACCCAGACTCGCTGACTGGCAGGTACCTCTCTGGCGAACTGGCGGTGATCGCTCCAAACGGCGAACAGCGCCGTCAAGCGCGCAGCTGGCTAACGATTCGCGGCGCTCGGCTCCATAATCTTAAGAACATCAATGTCCGCTTTCCCCTCGGCAACCTGATCTGCGTCACTGGGGTCTCAGGATCAGGGAAATCTAGCCTGATCGCCCAGACCCTCTACCCCGCCCTGCTGCGTGCTTTGCACGACTCCCAGACTGTCCCGGGCCAACACGATGGCAGCGACCGGACTGAACCAAGTCGACAAGGTCATCAACATCACCCAGGAGCCGATTGGCCGTAACCCGCGCTCGAACCCGGGCACCTACGTTGGTGTGCTGAACGAGATCCGGGCAGTATTCGCCACCACGTTGGAAGCTCGTGCCCTCGGCTTTGGGGCTGGGCGTTTCAGCTTCAACGTGAAAGGTGGACGCTGTGAGGAATGCAAGGGATACGGCTCTAAGAAGGTCGAGATGCACTTTCTGGCCGATGTTTGGGTGCGTTGCAGGGCCTGTGAAGGGAAACGTTTCAACCGCCAGACGCTCGGCATCACTTATAAAGGCAAAACCATCGCCGACGTGCTCGATATGGATGTCCAGGAGGCGCTCGGCTTCTTCCGGAACCACCCCCACATCCGCCGCATTCTAGAGACGCTGCACGAGGGCGGTCTGGACTACATCAAGCTCGGCCAGTCTGCCCTGACTCTCTCGGGTGGAGAGGCCCAGCGTGTCAAACTGGCCAAGGAATTGAGCCGTGTGGCCACAGGGGATACTCTCTACATGCTTGACGAGCCCACCACCGGCCTGCACTTCGCCGACATCCAGCGCCTGCTGGACGTGCTCCACCGCGTCACCGATGCCGGCAACACCGTCATCGTCGTCGAGCACAACCTTGATGTGATTAAGACCGCCGACTGGGTCATTGATCTGGGCCCGGAGGGTGGCGAAAGGGGTGGGTGTGTGGTTGCGGAGGGCAGCCCCGAGCAGCTGGCCGCTGTGGAGCGCGGCTATACGGGAGCATTTCTGAGAGATATTCTCTATCTGGGCAACGAGAAGATCAGATGACCCCGTAGTGACGCAGATCCACCTGGGCGCTTTCTTCGGCTTGTTGGGGATTCCGTACTCATTTCCTATGCTCTGCTTTCTATCTCCCGGATGGTTGTGTCCTCAGAACGCGATTAGGTCATCCTCACACCTCCCTGGCGCCCTGTCAGCCCCAACGATCTTCCAGCATGTTCATGCCTTCGCAGTTCTTCATTCTTCAAATACGCACGAAGCCGCATAGCAACAAGAGGGCATTTCGTGTTCTCCTCGATTCAGAGGACGTTTTGCAGGGATTGTCAGCGAGGTATCCCAACCTGCTGGCTGGCCGAGCAGATAGATAGCCAAGAGCCAAGGCGATGGCTACTAATAGCCCGTGAGGCAGGTTTGCCTGCTAAGGAAGACGCAGGTGCAAGGCGGTCGATCGATCACCTTTTTCTTGACCAAGAGGGAGTACCTACGATAATTGAAGTAAAGAAGAGTTCCGATACCGGAATCCGACGGGAAGTGATAGGACAGATGATCGAGTATGCCACCAATGCCATCCTCTGTCGAGTTTTCGTGACACTCCAGCTTCGATCAGTATCTCATCGCGCATATGGGTTTCTCTGACGAGAATCGCTGGTAAACGTGTCTCGGATACAGCCAAATGACAGGACTTCCCGCTTGTGGCCAGGCCCTTGCCTGTGCAGTGCCTGTCACCTTGCTACGTATGCGCAGTTTGCCCGCATAAAGCAACGATGATAAGATTGAGGTCCAGGTCCAGACCGGCCAGCCTGCTCGGCTCATCTGCTGCTTATGTGTGCGCCTTAAGGGAGGGCGATATGGTGTACGAATATGAGATAAATGAACTGGCCAAGGAAGAGTCCTGGCGAATGTTTCGCATAATAGGCGAATTCGTGGAGGGCTTCGACAATCTTACCGGTATCGAGCCGGCAGTGACCATATACGGTTCGGCCAGACTGACAGTGGAGGATAAGCTGTATGCGCAGGCCGAAGAAATAGCCTATCGGCTCGGCCAGTTGGGCTTCTCAATTGTAACCGGTGGCGGGCCGGGCGTGATGGAGGCGGCTAACAAGGGCGCGTTGAGGGCCGGGGTTCAGTCGGTCGGGCTGAATATCCTGCTTCCTGAAGAGCAGGCCCCTAATACTTACACCACCAAGTCGCTAACGTTCAGCCATTTCTTTAGCCGCAAAGTCATGCTGGTGAAGTATGCCACTGCCTTTGTCATAATGCCCGGTGGCTTAGGCACTCTGGATGAGCTGACAGAGGTACTCACCTTGATGCAGACCCATAAGATCAAGCCTTTTCCTGTAGTGCTGTTCAGCAGCGAGTTCTGGCAGGGATTTCTGGATTGGCTGCGGAATTCGGTCTTATCCAGGAAGTACGTCTCTGCCGGCGAATTCGACCTGTTGAGGGTCCTGGATAGTCCCGATGAGGCAGTTGAGACTATCCGCAGGTGGTACGTTGCGCATGAGGTTGTCGGCAGGAAGGCCCTGGTCAAGTAGCAGATGGGTCGAGTCTATTTTGTCTGCCTACGCTGTGCCCCGCTGCGATTGCTTTGACTGACTTCGCCAGGCTGGCAGCCATGGTGAGGTTGAGAAGAACAGACTTGACACTGAGGATAGGGATTGGCGATCAACTGGCATAATCTCAGCGCCGAAGAGGTAATAGGCAAGCTCAACTCCTCACGTTCAGGGCTTTCTGAAGACGAGGCCAAGGAGCGGCTGCAGCAGCACGGTCCGAACGAATTGACGGAGAAGGGCAAGAGGCCGGCGATTCTGGTCTTCTTGCGCCAGTTTGCCAGCCCGCTCATCTACATATTGCTGGCTGCCGCGCTTATTGAGTTCCTGGTATTGCAGAAGCCCACTGATGCCTCAGTGATTCTGGCTGTCGTCTTCGTCAATGCCATAATCGGCTTTGTACAGGAAAGCCGGGCGGAGCGGGCCATGGAGGCACTCAAGAGGCTGGCCGTACCCTATGCCAAGGTGCTGCGAAAAGGGACTGCCGTCAGGATTCTTTCCAGCGAGTTGGTATCCGGTGACGTCATCACCCTGGAGGCGGGAGACAAGATTCCCGCTGACGCCAGGCTGATTGAGGTGGCGAGCCTGTCAATAGACGAATCCATCCTCACCGGCGAATCGGTGCCGGTGGAGAAGTTCACCGGTGCCATTGAAGGCGAGGCAATGGTAGCTGACATGAGCAATATGGTCCATATGGGCTGTGCCGTGGTTAGCGGCCGCGGAGCAGCTGTCATCACGACCACGGGTATGAGCACCGAGATTGGCAAGATCACTGCTCAGGTGCAGGAAGTCAAGCCTCCGCCCACTCCGCTTCAGCGCAACGTGGCAAGGTTGGGACGATACATCGGCATTCTGGCGCTCGGTGCCATTGTAGTCCTGATAATCATTGGGGTGGCAAGAGGATACACATTTACAGAGATGTTTGAGTTCGCGGTGCCCGCTGCAGTTTCTGCGGTTCCAGAAGGGCTGGCGGTGATGGTGACAGTAGTCCTCGCTCTGGGGATGAGGCGAATGGCGAGGCGGAACGCCCTTATCCGGAAACTGATGGCAGTGGAGACGATGGGCGCGGTCACCGTCATCTGCTCGGATAAGACGGGCACGCTCACCGAAAGCGAGATGACTTTACGGCAGATGTACGTTTCTGGCCGAACAATAGAAATCACGGGAGCTGGCTATCGCCCCGAGGGCCAGTTCCTGGAAGGCGGGCAAGAACTTCAACCTGCGGAGGACAAGGACCTGCTTTTGGCCCTGAGGATCAGCGCCCTGTGCAATGATTCCACGCTGAAGTCGGATGGGGAGAGGCATCAAATCCTGGGGAATCCCACTGAGGGGGCTTTCCTGGTAGCTGCCCTCAAGGCCGGGCTGGATCAGAGAACACTGCAGGAGGAGCAGCCGCGCCTGGCGGAACTGCCCTTCCTTAGCGAAAAGCGCTATATGGCCACTCTTCATTCCTCTCCCGATGGGCAGGACGGCAAGGCAGTGGTCTACGTTAAGGGAGCTCTTGACCGGGTGCTGGCCATGTGTGGCGAAGTGCTCCAGAACGGCGCCTGCCAGGAACTGACTCCTGAGCGCATCGCCGAGATTGAGGGCAGGAACCTGGAGATGGCAACAAAAGCACTTCGAGTGATGGCTCTGGCCTATGCCGAAGGTGTTTCCGCTCCTGAAGAGCTCTCCCGTGAGCACCTTGACGGCAAGCTGATACTGGTTGGCCTGGCGGGGATGATTGATCCTCCCCGTCAAGAAGCCAGGAAGGCGATTGCCGACTGCAAGCGGGCCGGCATCAAGGTGGTGATGATAACCGGCGACCAAAAGGCCACGGCGGTGGCTATTGCCGACGAACTGAGCCTGCCCTCGGGCGAAGCGATAACGGGACTGGAACTGGACAAGATGAGCGATGAAGAACTCAGCGGCAGAATAGAAGCGGTCTCGGTCTTCGCCCGAGTTGAACCACTCCACAAGCTGAGGATTGTCAATGCCCTGAAGACGAAGGGCCATACTGTGGCCATGACCGGGGACGGCGTAAACGACGGCCCGGCACTGAGGAGCGCCGACATCGGAATAGCCATGGGCATCAAGGGGACCGATGTTGCGCGTGAAGCTTCGGACATTGTGCTCACCGACGATAACTTCGCCTCCATTGTCGCTGCCGTAGAGGAGGGAAGAGTCATCTTCGGCAATATCCGCCGCTCTGTTTTCTATCTCCTGAGCACCAACGTGGGTGAGTTGTTCACCTGGGCGCTGGCAATTGTGGCCGGCATTCCCCTGCCCGTTGTCGCCCTTCAGATTCTGTGGATAAACCTGGTCACCGACGGTGTCTGTACCATACCGCTAGGCCTGGAACCAAAGCACAGCAATGTACTGGAGGAGCCGGCCCGTCGAGCAAAGGCAGGGATCGTCTACAGGGGGATGCTGGCCAGGATCGCCTTTCTTGCCCTGTTCATGGCAGCCGGTACGTTTCTGATCTTCAGATGGGAACTGCCCAGGGTTGGGCTGGATGAAGCCAGGACGATAGCTTTCTCTGTCATGGTTGCCTTCCAGTCGTTCAATGCCCTCAACGCCCGCTCCGACAAGCAGTCGATTTTCAAGCTGGGTCTTCTGAGCAATCGTCTGTTGCTGGGCGGCATAGCGCTGGCCATTCTTCTCCAGGTGATGGTAATCTATGCACCGCCGTTCCAGAGATTATTCTACACGGTGCCCTTGAACCTCAACGCCTGGATGGTCATCGTTCTTATTGCCGGAAGTGTTCTGGTGGTGGAGGAGGTGCGCAAACTGGCAGCGCCGCGCATCTTCGATCGAGGCAAATAGAGTTGTGGCCCTTGCGGGTCCGGGTTAGCCGGCTAGTTTGACAGCGGACAATCTGGGGTGCTAAAATTCGCTTTTTTGGGGGTGATAAGATCTACGCTATCATCGAAACCGGCGGAAAACAATACAAGGTGGCCCCAAACCAGACAATAGAAGTTGAGCGACTGGGTGTCCCTGAAGGCGACGTAGTCGAGCTGGACAAGGTATTGTTTATTGGCGAAGATGGAAAGGCCCTGGTGGGAAACCCTGTTATAGGGGGAGCCAAGGTCCTGGCTACTTCTTTGGGGGAAGCCAAGGGAGACAAGATTATCGTATTCAGGTATAAGTCCAAAGTTCGCTACCGCAACAAGAAAGGGCATCGCCAGACCTTTACCAGACTGCTGGTAAACGAGATTATCAAGGGTGAGGGAGACTAGGCATGGCACATAAAAAGGGCGGCGGCAGCACTG
>JAUWOB010000036.1 GCA_030612345.1 Dehalococcoidia bacterium
GTGCGGCAGCCAGGCCTTCCCAGATATCGGCAGGGGGGAAGCTGACTACAGCCTGGCCTGCGGGATTTCCCATAAGCAGATAAAGAGAATCGGGGTGTTTGATCTTCTGCTCGAGCAAGAGGTTAATGTTCTGCAGTGAGGCTGGCCCCCGGTCGACATAATCGCCGAGGAAGACCAGCCTGTTCTCCGGCTTAAGATACTTGCCGATAACTCTCTCTGTGGCTTCGAGGTCACCATGAGTATCGCCAATGAAAATGACAGTGCCTGACTCCAACTTTATCAACTTTGCCTCCGAGGCAAACCTCTTCTCTGCCTCGTCAAGCAACTGCTCTATCTCTTTATCGGTCACCGGACGAAGCTCTCCTTCACGTAATCATGCATCTCCACAGCATAGATGTTTTCTGCAGTGAAAATCAACTCAGACCTGACCTCAATCTGGGACAGGCCGCCCCTGATTGTCTTTGCCTGACTACTTTTGATATGATGCGGGCATGAAATCGGGTCTGGTCTATGACCCAATCTATCTGGAACACGATACCGGCGATCACGTTGAGAATTCCCGCAGACTAACAACTGTCATCTCTTATCTGGAAGAGACTGGGATCAAGAAGAAACTCACCTGTCTTTCTCCACGCCCTGTGTCGATAGAAGAGCTGGAGTTGGTACATGCACCGGAGTACATCTCGTACGTTAGGGGCAAAGCTGAAAAAGGTGGTGCCTGGCTTGACACTGATACCATAGTGTGTCCCAGGTCTTACGAAGCTGCCCTATATGCTGCTGGTGGGGTGGTGGCGGCTGTAGAAGCCGTGCTGAAGGGGGAAGTGGACAACGCCTTTGCTCTGGTTAGGCCTCCAGGACATCATGCCACTCACGATGGAGCAATGGGCTTCTGTCTTTTCAACAATGTGGCTATTGCAGCCAGATGTGCGCTCAGCAACTGCGGCCTCAGGCGAGTTCTGATCGTCGATTTTGATGTCCATCACGGCAATGGGACTCAAGATGCTTTCTATGCCGACCCTGAAGTACTCTACTTTTCAACCCACCAGTATCCCTTCTATCCGGGGACGGGGTGGTTGGATGAAACTGGAACGGGTAAAGGAGAAGGCACTACGGTCAACTTCCCCATGGCGGCCGGCTGGGGCGATGAGGAATACTTGAGAGCCTTCAACGAGGTCTTGGTTCCGGTGGCGCGGAGATTTCAACCGCAACTCATCCTGGTGTCTGCTGGCTTCGACGCTCATTGGGCTGACCATCTGGCGATGATGAAGGCCAGTGTCACAGGTTTTGCTCAGACGGCAACTATATTGCGGGAACTGGCGGCCGAACTGTGCCAGGGACGTCTAGTTTTCACCCTGGAGGGAGGATATAACCTTCGGGTGGTTGCTTCTTCGGTGAAGGCTTTCTTTGATGTCCTTTTTGGCGGCTCAGACATAGATGACCCGTTAGGGGGAGCAGCAGCAAGAAAGCCTGACGGATTTGACGAGCATATCGCGAAGATAAAGCGAATACACCGCCTGGAAGGATAGTAAGCCAGAACTCGCGACAGAATCCTGTCGAACGGAGGATGAGGAGCGGCCGGTAGGGTCATCTGTAGAGAGCGTCTCCCCAGGGTCGTTGCAGGGCCAGGTTTGTCGGTGCGCCCCGATCTCCGAACTAGTGACCAGGTTGCCAAGCTCCCGCCTGCCTGCTCGCCGCACTTGCTCGCCCTATGATTTCAGCAGGCGAGGGACTTCGGCAGGCCAGCCAAGCCTTGGCCTGCCTGCGCTGAGGCTTCAGCGAAGGCAAGCGGACAGGTAGCTCGTAATAATAGGTAGGCGCATGCCGTGATCTGGAGGCCAGGTATTGGAGATTGGCTCGGTGTTTCAGGCTAGGTCGATCTTAGGGCGAATGGTAGGAGTTTCCTCCACTCTCGCTTCTCCCAGACGACCAGGAGCTGGCTCGAGATGCACATGGAGCTGTAGACGCTCATGATGACGCCCAGCACCAACACCAGAACGAAGTACTGTATGGTGGCTCCGCCAAAGAAGACCAGGGCTAAGAGCACGAAGAGGGTGGTTAGGGAAGTGTTCAGACACCTCGTCAGCACCTCGGTGAGGCTACCGTTTACCGTCTGGGCGAAATCGGGGCTGATGTGCTTTGACATGTTCTCGCGGATGCGGTCAAAGATGACCACAGTGTTGTTGATGCTGTAACCGACAACGGCAAGGATTCCGGTGATGAACATGGCATCGATCGTCACCTCGGCAAGCAAGCCCAGGAGTGAGAAGATGCCGACTATGATGAATACATCGTGGACAAGAGCCACTACAGCGCAGATACCCCAGTGGAAGGGTTTGGGCATGCGGCGAAACGCCCAGACAATGTAAAACAGCATAGCCACAGAAGCTACTATTACGGCGATGAGGGCATTGCCCGCCGTTCTCACTGCCACTGCTTCCGAGACCAAGTAGTAATCGACTATTTCCACCTCTGCATCGAGCGCTGCTCCCAGATTCGCTGCCAGTCCTTCTGCCTCATCTGAGGTTATCTCTCTGGTGCACATGATGAAATTGCCCTCGCCGGCGTCCTGGATACGTGCCTCGTCGTATCCCAGCCCAACCACCTCCGCCCGCAACTGACTCAGCGTGACCTCCGTGTCCGGGCTGAACTGCAGCATCACAGATGTGCCTCCGGTGAAATCGATTCCCAGCCGTAGCGGGGCATCCAATCGTATTTGAGAGATGACCAGTGAGATGATTCCTACAATCACCAATATCCACGAGGCACGAAAAAACCACCGGTTCTTGCCGACGAAATCTATCATCTCTATTCCCTCATTTCATCCCGGCTGGCCTTACTCCATAGGCGGCCAGATTGCTGATCACATGGCTGCCCACGATAAGGCGGAGAAAGGTCCGGGTGACCACGATAGCAGTAAACATGGACAACGCCACCCCGATCAACAGCGTCAGGGCAAAGCCCCTGACCATGAGAGCGCCAAGCTCGCCGCCAAGCCATATGAGGACAAAGCAGGCGATAAAGGTAGTGATGTTGCTATCTCTGATAGCAGTCCAGGCACGCGTGAACCCGGCCTCAACGGCAGCACCCAGGCTGCGCCCTCCCCGCAATTCCTCCTTGACGCGCTCGAAGATAAGGACATTCGCATCTACGGCCATGCCGAGAGAGAGGATGAAGCCGGCCACGCCGGGCAAAGTCAAAGTCACAGGCACCAGCTTGAAGACGGCCAGGAGCACGACGCCATAAACCCCCAGGCTAAGGCAGGCTATGAATCCGAGGAAACGATAGTAGACGAGCATGAATATCACCAATAACACTATGCCGATGGCGGCTGCCATCAGACTCTTGTCGATGGAATCCCGCCCTAAGGTAGCATCCACGGTTCTCTCGTAGAGGGGAACGCCGGGTTCGAATACTCTGGATTCTTCCTCTACCCACCTGCCCAGCGGGACCGGGATACGGCCGGCGTTGAGGAACCGCGATAACATCTGAGCGGTAGCGAGGCTCAGGCCGCTGATCTGTCCACTTTCTGTTATCACCTCCCGGACCACCGGAGCAATGGGACGGCCCTCTTCGTCCAGGAGTGGCTCATCGCCAAGGTAGATAGCCATCTGTTTTCCCACCAGACGGCCGGTTATCTGTTGTGAAAGCTGCTGTCCCGTTTCGTCCCATTCAAATATCAGTAGCGGCTCGCGAGTCAAATCGTCCAAAGTGACGAAAGTCCTTTCCTTAAAGTATCTGCTGCTAAGGACCAGCTCCCTTTGCTCCCCATCGACTGTGATTGTGCCGGCGGCGGGGATCCATTTCTGCTCCGTGTCATCCCACTCCCTGAATTCGAGCACCGTGACAAGGCCAACCATTGTCTTGGCCTCCTCGATGTCGGCAATGCCCGGCAACTGGATGGCGATGCTGTATTCGCCCTCGTAGGTCTTGACCTGTACAATGGATTCCGCTATGCCCAGAGCATCGACACGATTTTCGATAATCTCCTTCACACCTCTCATGGTCTCAGCCCTGTCGGCGGGCTCGATGTCGGTGACATCGGCCTGGTAAATCAGGTAGCTGCCACCGGCCAGATCGAGTCCTAGCCTTAGCCCCTCCCGGCCCGCCACGCTCCTATCCAGAGGCGTTATAGACCACAGGGACACGCCAAACAGCGCAAGTATCAGGATTAGCAGATAGATGGTTCGTGTTCTCAATTCATTCTACCTTTGCGTTGGTCAGACTCCTCTTAACCCCGGACTTCCGGGGCATCCTGGTTTGCTGCTTGCCCACAGCTCGCAGTTCGCCTCGAACCAGGGCCAACGCCTCCTCCCTGGTGCTCAACTCGCCGCTGGCCTGAGCCTCGTTGACCATGGCCAGAAGCTCACCAATCAACGGCCCCGGTGCCAGGTCAAAAGCATGCATTATATCATGGCCGTCAATGAGTTTCACGGGCAAGATCTTGACTTGCTGCTCAGCATGCTGCGCCAGTATATAGTGCATTAACTGGCAATGCTTTCTCCATTCCTCGATAGATGCCAGGGGTCCCCGGCTGGCCAGATAGTCGGCCAGGGCCAGGAGCAGGATATCAATGCCGGCTTCGCCCGTATCTCTGAAGTAGCGATAGATTGCCCGTTGGCTAGGGAAGTCTCCATTGGCCATCTGAACTGGGCGCAGGTGATGATAGACAAGGCCTTCCACCAGCCCTATTTCGCGATTGCTAAATCGCAACCGCTCCAGGATATTTGCAGTCATAGCTGCTCCCTGTTTCGTATGTCCCAGAAACCTGGCTCTGCCTGTATCATCAACAGACTTGGTCATCGGTTTGGCAACATCATGAAACAACGCTCCCAGCTTGAGCAGCACCCTATGGTTACTTCCGCTGGAGACTTCCCGCGACAAGTGACCTTCTATCGTTTCGGACCAGGGAGCAGTAGCCAGCATGTCCTCGTTGCCGTAGTCCCAATCGCTTTCTCTAACGAGGAATTCTACGGCCGCGACCGTCTGTAGGGAGTGCTCGAATACATCCCAGAAGTGTGTTGTCGGTTGCTCTACTCCCTTACCCTCTGCCAGCTCGGGAATCAGGGCTGGAAGTAAGCCAAGTCCATCCAGGTAGCTTAGATGGTAAGCAGCTCGGGGCAGCGTGAGCAGACGAAGCAGCTCTTCTCTAACCCTCTCCCCGGAAACATCAAGAATGGCCCGGGAATGGCGTCGAATTGAGCATTCTGTCTCTGGCTCTATAGCGAAATCAAGCTCGGCAGCTAACCTTACCGCTCGTAGCAGCCTGGCCGCATCGGCCTGGAATATCTGTTTGCTTACCCCCCGCACTACTTTATCCCTCAAGTCTTTCTGCCCGGAGAAGGGGTCGATAAGCTTCAGGGGGGATCGCTCTGCAAACAGGGAATGTGCCGGTTGTGGCGGACTGGCATTGCCGGCTGCGTAGGCCGAGGCGAATTGGCTAAGTTCGAGAGCCATAGCGTTTATCGTGAAATCGCGGCGGCCAAGATCAGATTCAATGCCCCCTGTAAAGGGAGAGAAGTCAAAATGCCACTCTGCTCCCCGGAATTCCTGGTCCCTCTGCCCGTGTTCAGCCAGCACGACTCTAGCTATGTTGTTGACCTGGTCGAGCAGCACAAATCTGCCTCCCACTTCTTCAGCTACTTCCCGAGCTATGGTTATGGCGGCACAGCTCACTGCAATATCGATGTCATTGGTCTTTCTTTCCAGAAGCCAGTCACGGACGAAGCCGCCAACGATGTAGCCCTGGTTTCCCCGGACGGCTAACAGGGCATCTATCTTGGCGAGAGCGGCAGACAATTCGCGGCTTTCTATGACAGGCATGAGAGCAGATTATAGTCTCTGACAACAGGTATTGTAAAGGTTTCGCTGACTTCCCTGAGGCGGCGTCATTTCGGCCTGTAGACTGGAGTGCATCTCATCAGGATAACGTCTGCCAGGGAGGGCAAAGGTCGGGCTAGTTTGTCCAGGGCCCTCAGGATAGCATAAGAGATAGAGCGGGGGAGCTTGGCAAGCAAATTGCCCAGTAGGGGGAGCCCGAAGAGCAGGGATACTCCCTTCGCTTTCTTGATCTCAAAATGCTGCTTCATCAAGCTGCTCAGGAAAGGGTAATCAAATCTGTACGTATGGTCTGGTGGTAGCTCCCAGAGCTTCCTTCCCTCAGAGAGTGAAGGGCACAGGAATTTCGTTGCTGGGTATATCCTCTTCCCCAGGCGAAAGCCGAGACTGTCAAAATTGGCTATGGAGATGATCATCTCTCCGCCAGGTTTGAGCACCCGGGCAATCTCCTCCATTGTTTGGCCGGGCGAGAAGAAATGGTCCAACGCTCCCTTACACATAACCTTGTCAAAGGAGTACGGCTTGAAAGGCAGACTCTCCCCTATCCCCTGTGCTAAGGCCACCTGGGCATTATTCTCGCTGAGATACTCTTTAGCCCGGCCTAGCATGACATTGGAGGGTTCGAGCCCGACAACCCTCGCGCCCCTTTTCCACAATTGTGTGCCATCAACGGCCTTGCCGCAGCCGATATCGAGTATAAGCTCACCATGCTCAGGATGTACTTCTTCCAGGGTTAAATGCAGCATTTGCTGGAACAGGAATTCCAGGTTGGGGTAGACCACGGCGGGCACGACATCGTCGTCACTCCATTCCAGATCGATCTTCTCAGTGTTGCGATTCTGTGCCATGGTTTAGCTCGCTGAGCCTATTGCGTGGCTGGTCCTGTTCAGGCAGGATCCCGGTTTCTGCGCGACTGAACTCGTTGGGCTCCCTGCCAGCAGGAACACTTGTTGAGATTGGCAAGAGCTCTAGCTGCCCGTTCCATGGAACAGAAGACCGGAATGGAAGCTTTGAGAAGCTTGTGCTCTGCCTGCAATCGTTCTGCCTCAGCTGAGCCGGGTGGTAAGATGACTACTATGGGCTTATTCTGGTTGCTTCCAAGCTCCACGAAGAATTCGTTTATTTCCTCCACTCCTTTCCAGGAGTAAATCGGTAAGAGGATGTCTATGTCCTCCTGGATCAAGACGAAGTCGATAGAGGTGTCCCTGGCCACCAGATCTATGGCCTGAAACAGGGTTGCTAAGCCCCGGAATTGTGCCTGACTCACGTCGACAGGATTATGCAGGATGCTGCCGACTTCTCCCAGAAGGGCGCTCAGTTCTTTCCTAGTCTCAAGTGACAGAGGCGGGACTTCGAGCCCATTGTCCATGCAGGTGTCGCCAGCGGATACGGACATGCCGCCGCCCCCATCAGCCAGACCCCCAATAATGGCTGCTCTGGTACCTTGCCAGTGGTCGAACTGCTGTAACACAAGCAGAGTGTCGGTTAGTTCCTCCAGGCTATACACTTCGATAGCACCAGCCTGTCTTAACGCCGCCGACCAGATGGCTGCTGAACTGGCCAGGGAGCCGGTGTGGGACATCGCAGCCTGAGCGCCTGCCTCTGTTCTCCCTCCCTTCCAAACAACCAGCGGCTTAACCCTGGCTACTTCCTTCATAGTGTGGAAAAGACGGGCCCCGTTTCTTGTTCCTTCGAGGTACGCACCAATGACTTTGGTCTTGGGATCGGCAGCCAGGTATTGCAGGAAATCGCTGGCATCCAGGTCGATGCCGTTGCCGAAGCTCACTCCCTTGCTGTATTTGATATGACGTGCTATGCCGATTGTAGCTAATTTGCCGGCGATGCCGCCGCTCTGGGAGACGAAGCCCACGCCACCACTTTCACCAAGTGTGCCCATGACAAACGGTATTCTCTGTTCCGGACAATACACACCTATGCAATTCGGGCCGATGATGCGCATGTTCCCCCGTCGCGCTTTTTCGACCATTTGTTCCTCTACATCGCGCCCTTGCTGCGCATCCATCTCGCTGAATCCGGCGGTGAAGAACTGGACAGCTTTCACATTTCTGGCTACGCAATCATCGAGGAGCTCCAACACAGATTGTCGGGGAACGGCCACAACAACGTAATCTACTTCTCCTGGGACGAGCCGCAGGCTGGGGAAGATCTCGAGGTCGCCGATTCGGCCGCCTCTGGAGCCGACAGGATAAATAGGTCCCGGGAAACCTGCCGTAAGC
>JAUWOB010000061.1 GCA_030612345.1 Dehalococcoidia bacterium
TAGACAGACTGGTGAAAGCGCTGGGCTCACTATAGAAGGAAAGAGATATGAAACATCATTATCTGCTACCTGACATCAGCCAAGCCGGCAGGATGGGGTGCAGTCTCCCGCATTTGGATGTGCCTTCGAGCGAACTTCCGCCTGAGGAGATGCTCCGCCGGGAACTCGAGCTACCTGAGGTCAGCGAGGTCGACCTCGTGAGGTATTTCACCGCCTTAAGCAAGCTCAACTACGGTGTGGACACCGGGTTCTACCCTTTAGGAAGCTGCACCATGAAATACAATCCAAGATGGCATGAGGATGTGGCCAGGCTTCCCGGTTTCACAGCGCTGCATCCCTATCAGTCTGAGGATTCGGTGCAAGGTGCGCTACAGCTTATGTGCCGTCTACAGGAGTATCTGACTGAGATTACCGGTATGAATGGTACCAGCCTGGTTCCAGTGGCCGGAGCGCATGGTGAGGCCGCCGGTCTGCTAATGGTGAAGGCCTATCATCAGGCCCGCGGAGATAAAGCCCGGAAGAAGATACTATTGACCGATTCATCTCATGGAACAAACCCTGCCAGTGCCGCCATGTGCGGGTTTGAAACAGGCGTTGTGGCGTCCGATGCCAAGGGTGACCTGGATCTGAAAAGCCTTGCGTCGCTGATGGATGAGGAAGTGGCTGCCCTGACCTTAACCATGCCTTCTACTCTGGGCCTGTTCGACCCCAAGATAGCTGAGATTGCGGAATTGGTTCATGAGCGAGGTGGGCTTCTGGGCGGGGACGGAGCGAACTTGAATGCCCTGCTGGGGAGGGCTAAGTTCGGTGAGCTCGGCTTTGACTATGTCCAGCTTAATCTGCACAAGACTTTCAGCACACCCCACGGGGGCGGTGGGCCCGGCTCTGGTCCGGTTTGTGCTAAGGAGGACCTGGTTGATTTCCTGCCCGCACCTCTGGTGACCCAAGATAACGGCAGATACAGGTTTATCTCACCGCCCAAGTCTATAGGAAAGATAGCCAGTTTCTACGGGAACTTCGGTGTCATGGTCAAGGCCTATGCTTACGTCCGTTCGCTTGGTCCCGACGAGTTGAGGCAAATCAGTGAGGATGCTGTCTTAAACGCTAATTACCTTAGAGAGAAGCTGAAACCGCATTACTTCCTGCCTTATGACCGTATCTGTATGCACGAGGTTGTGTTTTCCGGGAAAAGGCAGAAGGCAAAGGGGGTTGCCACGGTGGACATAGCCAAGCGTTTGCTCGATTACGGTCTGCATCCGCCTACCGTCTATTTCCCCCTGACTGTTAGCGAAGCGCTCATGACCGAGCCTACGGAAACGGAGAGCAAGGAGACGCTGGACAATTACATTGCCGCTATGGAGGAAATCGCCAGGGATGCCGTTGAGAAACCCGAGATCTTGCATAATGCTCCCCACAATACGCCGGTTAGACGTCTGGATGAGGCTAAGGCCTTCAGGCAATTAGACCTGCGTTGGGAAATCAAGGAGCAGAAGAAGTAGCGGGTTGATCTCGTTATGTTCTGTTATAAATCGTGTTTGAGGAAACAGAGCCTTGACTGAAAAAGACATAGTAGTAATCGGCGGCGGGCCCGGCGGCTATGTTGCAGCGATTCATGCCGCCCACCTGGGAGCTGAAGTGGCTGTGATTGAGAAAGACAGGCTCGGTGGCACCTGTCTCAACCGGGGTTGTATACCTACGAAAGCCCTCGTCAGGAGCGTGGAGGTGCTCCTGGAAGCCAGAAGGGCAAACGAGTTCGGAATAGAGGTCGGCAGCATCGAGGCGAGTTTGCCCCGGATTATGGCGCGCAAGAGGAGAATAGTTGATAGACTGGTGTCCGGCGTCGAGCAGTTGATGAAGGCAAACAAGATAAGTGTCCACAGGGGGGCAGGCTGCATCTTGTCGCCACACCTGATCAAGGTGGATGATACGGAGATAGCAACCAGGAAGATCATCATCGCTACAGGCTCCGAGTCATCTCCGCTCGTTATCGATGGTCTGCACCTGCCCGGGGTGCTCACTACCGATGATATCCTTGAGTTGGAGGAACTCCCCCAGAGCCTTGTGGTTATTGGCGGCAGCCATGTGGGTGTTGAGTTCGCCAGCATCTTCAGCGCGTTGGGGGCGAAGACTACCATTGTTAAGAGACGCCATCTTCTGTTGGAGCCGGTTGACGAGGAAATTGGCCGGCGTTTTGCTCAGACCTTATCCAGGCAGGGAATTGAGGTCATAATCGGAGCTGCCGTTAAGGCCATTAGGAAAGCAGGAGCAGGCCTCAAGGTGGTCTGGGATACTGCCGAGGGTGAGCACGGAGTCGAGGGAGAGATGGTCCTTATGGCTACCGGTCGCCGACCTTATAGTGAGGGGCTTGGCCTGTCCGAGCTTGGCGTGAAGATGGATGGCGGAGCCATCGACGTGAATGAACGCCTCGAAACAAACATAGATGGTGTTTACGCCATCGGAGATGTTCTTGGTAAGCATATGTTGGCGCATGTTGCCTCCTATGAGGGGGAAATAGCTGCTGAGAATGCCCTCGGCCGCCGTCGCTTGGCGGACTATCGGGCTGTGCCTACCTGCGTGTTTACGTTTCCTGTGGTAGCCGGTGTTGGCATTACCGAGAAGGAAGCGAAGGATAGCGGCATTCCTCACAAGGTAAGCAAGTTCCCCTTCCTCGCCTGCGGCCGCGCGGTGGCTATGGATGAGACCGCCGGCATCGTCAAGATGATCTGCCATGCGGATAGTGGCAAGGTCCTGGGCCTGCACATCATGGGGCCGCATGCCGACGACCTCATTGCCGAGGGTGCCCTAGCCGTCCAGCTCGGGGCGACAGCCGGGGATATTGCCCATGCTATCCATGCCCATCCCACCTTGCCTGAAGCAGTCCGTGAAACCGCGCTGGGGCAACTGCAAGGCTCAATCCATTTCGGAAGGACGTAGAGGTTCGCCCATGTGTGGAGAGAACGAAGTCAGCGGGTCGGGCGTTCCTGAGGGACCTGGTCTGACATCCAGGATATTGTGTCTTGCAGACTACCTGGGAGTGATAGCGTACGAGCATGCGCTGAAGCTGCAGGAAGCCTTGATGCTGGCCAGGGCCAGACGAATCGTTACGGATGTCTTCCTCCTTCTCCAGCATCCACCGGTGTTGACCGTAGGACGCTTCAGGGGAGAAGAAGACGTAATAGCTCCCCCGGAGACACTGGCCCGAGAGGGGATGACCGTCGTTCACACCAATCGGGGAGGCGGCGTCACCTATCATGGTCCGGGACAACTGGTCGGCTATCCTATTATCAGTCTCAAGGAACATAGCCTCGGCGTGCGTGAGTATGTCTCGAAACTGGAAGCCACCATCATACGGCTACTGCTTGACTTCGGTATCCGCGCGTACCGTGACGCGGATTATCCCGGCGTCTGGGTTGACGGGGAGAAGATTTGCTCTGTTGGCATACGTGTTAGCCGTGGCGTCACCGCGCATGGTTTTGCTTTGAATGTGAATACCGACCTCCGTCACTTTGAGTACATAAATCCCTGCGGGCTCAGCGGCAAAGTAATGACGTCTGTTTCCAAGGTATTGGGATATCGCCTGGAAGTCGAAGCTGTCATAAGACCTCTGCTTGAGTCCTTCTCGGCGATATTTGGCCTGCAAATCGAACGGGAAGATAAGAAATGTCTGGCTATATTAAACGGCCTGAGTGGCTGAAGCTGAGCCCCCTGGACGCCGCCGCGCTGGCCGACATGAGAAAGCTCACCCGTCAGCTAAATCTGCATACGGTCTGCGAAAGCGCCCGCTGTCCCAACCGACAAGAATGCTATGCTGAAGGTACTGCCACCTTCATGATTCTGGGGAACGTCTGCACCCGCAACTGCACCTTTTGTGCCGTGGAGAGCGGACGGCCTCAGGCGCCCGACCCGCATGAGCCGGAGAATGTCGCGGCCGCGGTGGCAGAACTGCAGCTTAAATACGCTGTCATCACTTCTGTCACCAGAGATGACCTTGCCGATGGCGGTGCGGCCCACTTTGCCCGGACCATCGAGGCCATTCACAACTACAATCCTGACATCATGGTCGAGGCCCTCATCCCTGATTTTCAGGGTTCTCCCTCCTCCCTGCAGACCGTGACAGATACGCCGCTCGCCGTCCTCAATCACAACGTGGAAACGGTGCCCCGGCTTTACCCCGAAGTCCGCCCTCAAGCAGAATATCGGCGATCGCTCGGGCTTCTGAGGCAAGCCAGGCTGTCTAAGCCAGGGCTTCTGACCAAGTCCGGCCTTATGTTGGGATTGGGTGAGACCCGGCAGGAAGTCATCGACCTGATGGCCGACCTCAGGCAGGCAGGCAGTGACCTTCTAACCATCGGACAGTACCTGCAACCTTCGCTTGGGCATCACAGGGTAGCGAGGTATGTCCCTCCTGAGGAGTTTGCGGAATATGAGAATATCGGAAAGCAACTGGGCTTTCGCTATGTGGCTTCGGGCCCCCTGGTTCGTAGCTCCTTTCACGCAGCTGAGACGTATCTCTTGGCTACAGGAGAAGCCATCCGGTAGTTCAAGACGGCTTTGGCGATGGAGGTAAAATGCTTCGGAAGTCTATCTATGCGTACAACAAAGGTCACGCAGTTAGGCGAAGATTGTTGCCTACTGGCCTTTGACAGGCCAGTCATATGAGTGTTAACATCTCGTTGTTTCTGGCAATGGGGCACTTTGTGGACTGTCTCGTTGAAATGGTGCGGCATAGCAGTTCGTTTCACTGACGCAATCATGGTGCCGTCGAAAAACACAAGACAAAGGAGGGTCTCATGACTTACGAGAACTTAATTGTAGAGAGAGAGGAGCACATCGGCATAATCACCCTGAACCGGCCGCCGGCAAATCCGATAAACCTGGCTGTGCTTGAGGAGTTGGATGCGGTCTTCTCCGAGTGGGAAAAGGACAAAACGGTGAGAGCTGTAATCATCACCGGCGCGGGTGAGAGGGGGTTTTCGGCCGGCTTTGATGTGAAGACGGCCGGCACGCCGCAGGGCGAAAAAGCTATGTCCCGCGGCCAGGAAGTGTTCAGCCACATCGAGAAGTATCCCAAGCCGGTAATCGCTGCCCTGAATGGCTTTGCCCTGGGGGGTGGTTGTGAGCTGGCAATGTCCTGTCACTTCAGGATAATGGTCGACTCCGAGCGAGTGGTGGCGGGACAGCCCGAGATTGACCTCGGTATTATTCCTGGCTGGGGTGGTACCCAGCGGCTGCCCAGGCTAGTGGGCAAGACCAAGGCGCTTGAGATGGTTCTGCTCGGCACCAGAATCAAGGCGCCCGAGGCCTTGAGCATCGGGCTTATCACCAAGATGTCGCAGCCGGGGCAGGTGATGGACGATGCCAGGGAACTTGCCAGGGCGCTGTCAAAGAAGGCGCCGGTCGCTGTGCAGGTAATCCTCGACGCGGTCAACAGGGGACTTGAGACTGGCATTGACCAGGGCCTGAAGATAGAACTGGAAGGCTCGCAGCGGGTAGGAAAAACAAAGGACGCGGTGGAGGGCATGATGGCCTTTATCGAGAAACGGGAAGCTGTTTTCAAGGGTGAATAGCTTTGTGCGCGAGGATTCGCGCTCTATCTGGGCGGCGAAACAATCCTGAATACAGCATTGCCGCGCTGCGGTCGCAACAACAGGGCCTAAAGAACAAAAGCAAAAAGGAGGGTTTCTGGCATGAAAGTAGAAGACATCAAGAAGGTTGCGGTTATGGGCGCCGGTGATATGGGGCATGGCATCGCTGAGGTGGCGCTGCTTGCTGGATACAAGGTGACCGTGCGGGACATCGAGCAGAGCTTCGTTGATAAGGGGCTTTCCAGAATCAAGCAGAGCCTCGAGAAGCTGGTGGAAAAGCAGAAGATCACCGAAGCGAACAAGAGGACGATGCTGGCCAACGTCGAGACCTTTGTCGATATTGCCGAGTCTGTCACGGACGCGGATTTTGTTATTGAGGCCGTTCCGGAGGTCATGGATCTCAAGAAGCAGGTTTTTCAGGCGGTTGATGCAGCCGCTCCGAAGCATGCCATACTGGCTACCAACACCTCTAACATGAGCGTCACGGAGGTCGCCTCAGCTACGAAGCGGCCGGAGCACGTCGTGGGCATGCATTTCTTCAACCCGG
>JAUWOB010000075.1 GCA_030612345.1 Dehalococcoidia bacterium
GATGGGTAAGGCCATCGTAGGACTTGAGCTTCTTTGTTATTCTTGTGGAGATCCTGGTGTCGATTTCCTCGGGAGTGAGGTCAGAGGGGGCAAGGTTTTGAGATGCCGAGACGAAGCCCCATAGGCCCAGGAAGGAAGGAATATGGACTTGGTAGGGCCGCGCTATGGGGAAGACGTTTCTCAAGGTATTGGCAATAGCGGCGAAATTATCCAGATTCGTCCATTCGGAAGACTCGGACTGCACTGACATGATGCCGCCGCGCCCCAGCTTTCGCTCAACTATGCGGTAGAATTCTCGTGTGTAAAGCAGGCGCGCTGGACCTTCCTCCAGCGGGTCGGCAAGGTCAATGATGATGACGTCGAATTCATCGCTGCTCTCGTCCAGGTACTTCCTGGCATCGGCGAAATGAAGCTCTGCCCTGGGGTCATCGAAGGCATTCTGGTGCCAGGCAGGCAGAAAGCGACGACAAAGGTTCACAACCTCTTCATCAATGTCCGCCATGACCACCCTCTTTACCGTCTTGTGCGCCAGGACTTCTCTGAGGGTGGCACCCTCTCCTCCCCCGGCAATAAACACCCTCTCTGGCTGTGGATGCGTGAGCATGGCCGGGTGGACCAGAGCCTCATGGTATACGAACTCGTCTGCCTCGCTGGATTGAATCTTGCCATCGAGGACGAGGCAAACACCGAAGCTCCCGGTCTTGACGATATCTACAGACTGAAACTTGGTTCGCCCTGAGTATATCTTCTCCCTGATGCTATGCAGCACAGTAAGGTCAGGGGTGATATAATCATAAAGCCAGTTTTGCTTATTATCAGGATCACTATCTTTCATCTTGCGCACCCAACCTGGCTGTCCTCCATAATCCCCCTTCGAAGCTCGATTAAGGAGTGGCTTTGGGCGCCCAGCTTCTCTGTTATCAGCCTGGCCGCCTTTTCAGGGTCTACGTCGTCTCCACAGGTGAAGACGTCCACGGCAGCATATTTGAACTCCGGCCAGGTATGAATGGAGATATGTGACTCAGCGATATTGATCACTCCGCTCACTCCGTGAGGGGAGAAGTGATAGAAGGACTCGCCCACTACGGTAGCACCGCTCTGAACGGCGGCTTCGTTAAGGTAGCGTTTGAGCAAATCTAAGTCATTCAGCACCTCCTCGTTGCAGATTTTGAGTTCTAGTAACAGATGTCTTCCAAGCGCATTCAAATCACCTTCCCTCCTTTAGGATTTCCTATCTGTGATCGACCTGTTCAGGCAACAGGGCGAATTTTATAGGATGTCAGCCCTTTTATCAATATTCCAGTAGTTTTGCTAAAATAGGCGAAGGTAGGAGCTATGTCGAGCGAAGAACAGCTGGTTACTGTGTACGTTGCCAGGCAGATGCAGGCGCACATCATCAAGGGGCGACTGGAGAGCGAAGGTATACCGGCTCTACTGAGCTACGAAAGCGCTGGCCTGGTTTACGGCATTACGGTTGACGGCTTAGGTGAGGTGAAGATAATGGTGCCCCAGCGTCTGGCACAAGAAGCCAAGGAAATCCTCGGGGTGGTGTGAAGTAGTGCCATGACCTCAAGATTGGAACGCCTAACTGAACAGCGGCTGGCCAGCCTGGAGAGAATCCGGGCTCGCGGCATAGACCCCTATCCGCGTTCTTATCATCCCAGCCACACTGTTCGAGAGGCGATAACTACTTTTGAGCAGCAGAGGGAGAGCTCTGCAGACATGTCGCTGGCCGGGCGCATTATGTCTAAGCGCTCTATGGGCAGGATGTCCTTCCTGGATATCCGCGATAGCTCGGGCAAGATACAGCTTTCCTTGCGCTACGACCTGCTGGGCCGGGAGAGGTACGAACTCCTTCAGGACATTGACATTGGCGACTTTATAGGAGCAGCGGGGAAGCTTTTCCGGACGAAGTCCGGAGAGGTCACTCTGGAGGTATCCGATTTCGCCATGCTCTGCAAGTCCCTTCGGCCCCTGCCGGAGAAGTGGCACGGGCTAGCCGATGTAGAAAAGCGCTACCGGCAGAGATATCTCGACCTCATTGCCAACGAAGGGAGTAGGAACACTTTTGCTTTGCGCTGCAAGGTTATCACCGCCATAAGGAGCTTTCTCAACGAGCAGGGGTTTATGGAGGTGGATACCCCTGTGCTTCAGCCGCATGCCGGCGGGGCACTGGCACGCCCTTTCGTCACCCATCATCATGCCCTTGATCAGGACCTGTATCTGCGCATTGCGCTGGAGCTCCATCTTAAGAGGCTGGTGGTGGGTGGGTTTGACAGGGTCTACGAGATGGGACGTGTCTTCCGCAACGAAGGCATCTCTGTGAGGCATAACCCGGAGTTCACCCTGCTGGAATGCTATCAAGCGTATAGCGATTACAATGACATGATGAGACTGGTTGAGGAAATGTTCGTTCACGTCGCTTCCGAGGTTCTGGGTACTACCAAGCTTGCGCGTGATGGCGCAACCATCGACCTGGCTCTCCCCTGGCAGAGACTACAGCTGCGCGAAGCAGTGAAAACACACTGCGGCATTGATTTTGAAGATTATCCGGATGCCGCGTCACTGAGGACGCGGATGGTGGAGATGGGAATGGAGGTTGAACCAAGCAAAGGAAGGGGTAGGCTGATAGACGAATTGCTCTCCACTTTTGTTGAGCCCAACATAATGCAGCCAACCTTTCTTCTGGACTATCCTGTGGACATGTCACCTCTGGCCAAGAGGAAGCAGGGTGATGAGCGATTTGTGGAGAGATTTGAGGGCTTCGTGGCCGGCATGGAGGTTGCCAATGCCTTCACCGAACTGAATGACCCTCTGGAGCAGAGGGAGAGATTCTTGCGGCAGCAGAAAGAGCGGGTTGCGGATGAGGAAGAGGAGATCGCTGACGAGGATTTTCTTCAGGCTTTGGAGTATGGCATGCCGCCTACCGGTGGTCTGGGGATGGGCATTGACCGCATGGTGATGCTGCTCACAAATCAGCAATCTATCCGCGAAGTGGTGCTCTTTCCCCAGCTAAAAACAAGGTCCGAGTAGTAGCAGAGAAGAGAGGCCGATGCTAGATATCAGGCTTATCCGTGAAGACCCTGAACTCGTTCGCCGGGCTCTGAGCAAAAGAGGCGATGCCTTTGCCCTGGATAGTATCCTCGAGTTTGATGAGCATTATCGCAGCCTGCTGCGTCAGACCGAGGAACTCCGTGCCCACCACAATGAGACAAGCAAGAAGCTGGGCCTGAGCAGGGAGAAATCGCCTCAGCTCATTGCGCAGATGCGTCAACTGGGGGAACAGATCTCTGCCCTGCAGCAGCAGACCAAGGAGGCTAAAGCTAAGCTCGATTCTCTGCTGCTCGAGTTGCCCAATATGCCCCACCCGGGCGTGCCCGTAGGGGCAAACGAGGGTGATAATGTGGTGGTACGTAGCTGGGGCACGCCGAAGGAACTATCCTTCAAGCCCTTGCCTCACTGGGAGCTGGGGGAAAGACTGGGCATAATAGACTTCCAACAAGGCGTGAAGCTGTCAGGCACCAGGTTCTATGTTCTCAAGGGGCTGGGCGCGCGTCTTCAGCGGGCACTTATCTCGTTCATGCTCGATGTGCACCTGAATGAGCACGGCTATACGGAAGTCTATCTTCCTGCCATGGTGAAGCGAGAATGCATGGCGAGCTCGGGACATCTGCCCAAGTTCGGCGATAATCTGTATCACGATGAGGAGGATGATTTTTGGTTCATACCCACGGCCGAGGTACCGTTAACCAACCTGCACCGCGATGAAATACTGAGTGCCGGCAGTCTGCCTCTCAATTATGTTGCCCATACTCCTTGCTTCCGTCGAGAGAAGATGTCCGCCGGTGCCGACACAAGGGGCATCAAACGGGGACACCAATTTGATAAGGTGGAGCTCTACAAAGTCACTGATCCGGCAAGTTCTGAGCGGGAATTGGAGAGACTGGTAGCTGATGCTGAGAACATATGTCGAAAACTGGCCGTACCCTACCGGGTGGCGGAATTATGTACCGGAGAACTCGGCTTTGCTGCCTGCAAGACGTATGATATTGAAATGTGGGCTCCTGGCTGTGCCGAATGGCTGGAGGTCAGTTCCTGCAGTAATTGCGGCGACTTTCAGGCCAGGCGGGCAAACATCCGCTATCGTGCTGAGCCCAGCGCCCGGCCACAGTTTGTACACACCCTGAACGGCTCGGGACTGGCTCTACCACGAGTCCTTATCGCTGTGCTGGAGAACTACCAGCAGGCCGACGGCACAGTATTAATTCCCGAAGTATTAGAGCCTTATCTGAAAGTAACATAGGCACCGCTTACGGACGGTGTATTAGAGATTGTTACTCAACAAGCCAGAGGGTGTTTAGGAATGTAGTGCGAGGCTTTAGCCTCGTGCTGCACGACCCTGAAGGGTCGCACTACAAAAACCTGGAGGTGACATCATGACAGACTGGACCCAACGAGCGGAAGCACTGAACAGACTTATAAGACCCCTGACCTTCCCTATCGCCGTTAAGCTGGTTAAAAGCGTTGACGAATTCCCGGAAAAGACCCGCCGTCCCTCTAAGGACATGGGATTCAAGACAAATGTCTGCGTCGGTATGACAATGGCCCGCAAGTACGGCTGGACGGTGGGAATGACAGCCGATGATAACGCCTGTTTAATTGCGGCCTATACCTATGGGTGGAGCGACTCTGAATCTGAGGCCAGGAAAGCCTTGGCGGATTTCATGGTAGTAATGAAATACTCAGCTAACGAGAATGTGGCGAAGACCACAATGGACGCTGTAGAGCAAGTCAAGCTGAGCAAGGGCAAGTATGCCGGCGTGGTCTTCTCTCCACTGGAGAGGACTAGAATCGAGCCGGACCTGGTCATGGTATTCTGCAATCCCGCTCAGTTGATGCGGCTGGTGCACGGAGCCACCCAGGAAACAGGTGTGGCCGTGCAGTCTATATTCAGTGGCCGGGGCGGCACCTGCACTGAAGGAGTCCTGCAAACATTCAAGACCGGGAAGCCGAAGGTAGTACTCCCGGGGAATGGCGATAGGGTCTGGGCGATGGTGCAAGATGAGGAGATGGTCTTCACTATACCGGCAAACTGGCTTGACCCGGTTATAAGGGGGCTTGAAGCCACCCACCAGACGGGCGTTCGATACCCCATACCGGTAGACGTAAGACACGCGCCGCTGTTCCCGGGACAACTCAAGGACGCCGCATCTCGGGCAGCTAAATAGAAGCTAATTCGACCGAATTAATTCCTGAAGCATTAGAGCCTTACTTGAGAACCACATGAGCGCCGCCAACTATATGTCCTGAGTGCATAAGGTGAAGCTATCCTCAAACTTAACAGAACTAGCAAGTGGTATAATTACGATGTATGCTGTGGCTGATGAGTAGTCAAACTATAGCCCCTCAGGATGTTCCAGTGAAAGAATTACTTAAGAAGCTGT
>JAUWOB010000024.1 GCA_030612345.1 Dehalococcoidia bacterium
CCGGGTAAGGTAATGTCTACGCTCTGGGATGCCAGAGGAGAAGTCAGGAGGGCCTCCTCTAGCAGTTTTCCCCTCTCTTCCAGGCTCGACTCCAAATCTCTCCTGATCTCGTTAGCCCGGGCACCCATCTCCCGGCGTTCCTGCAATGGCAGAGTAGCTAATGAGCGCAAAACCTGAGTTAACCCGCTCTTCTTACCCAGGTAGCGAACTCGCCACAACTCAAGCGCCTGAGGATCAGCAACTCCGCCTAGCTCCTGGAGAGCTTGTGCATGAAGATCCTTGAGTTGTTCCAGCATTGACTGTCCCTAAGACACAGAGACGCTGGTATCAGACGGACGACCAACCACCCCGCCCTCTGTCCCTCTTCGCCTGTCTAGCGAGATGGGTCAGCCCCAGTTACCGAAGCCACCAATGTGGCAAAACCTTCAGGGTCTTTGACCGCCATCTCAGCTAGCATCTTGCGGTTGATCTCTACATTTGACTTTCTTAACCCGGCTATGAACTGACTGTAAGTCAGTCCCCTAGCTCGCGCTGCAGCATTAATGCGGATGGTCCATAGCCTTCTGAAATCGCCCTTTCGCTCGCGGCGATGACGATAGGAATAAGTCAAGGCATGAAGCATGGACTCGTGAGCCGTCCTGTAGAGCTGATGTCTGGCTGCGTGGTGTCCCCTGGTCAGCCCAAGCACTTTCTTATGTCGTCTATGAGTAACTTTTCCGCTCCTCGCTCGTGGCAAGTTCTTCCTCCTTTATCTCTTGGGCATTATCCCTGCATCTTCGAATAACAACATCGACCACCGGAAAGGCAATGCCAAGTAGTTGGCACAGCTATCCTGCAGTCAAGGACTGTGGCAAGAATGGGCATCAGAATGCTCGTCTCCATTCTCATCCTTCATACCGTCTGTTATCTGTGGGCCAAGAGCTTCATTACTCTCTTCCGATCCGCTGAGGAGACCGGGATCGTCTCATCGTAGAGGCGTCTAGTTCTGCGGGCTTTCTTTCGCCTCAAGTGGCTCTTGCCACACTTAGTGCGCATCAGCTTGCCACTACCTGTGATATGAAAGCGGCTCTCTGCCCCCTTGTGGGTCTTAAGTTTTGGCATCTGTTCCTGTCTCCTTCGATTTCTTCAGGGACCCTGGCGCTAGGACCAGTGCTATGCTCATTGCTTGAGTAATAGAGTTGCTTACTACCGCCATCTCGCTGCAAGCCTCAGCTACTCTACGCAGCACTTTCCAACCTAGCTCGGGATAAGCAGCCTCACGCCCTCTAAACCTCAGTACTACTCTTACTTTGTTCCCCTCCTCCAATAGCTTCTTCGTGGTCTTGATCTTCGCCTGTAAGTCATGTTCTTCTATCTTGGGCCTCAAGCGAACCTCTCTTAGTAAGCCTACTCTTTGGCCCCTCTTGGCCTTCCGTTCCTTCTTAGTTTGCTCATACTTATATTTGCCATAATCCAGAATCCGGCATACCGGTGGGGTAGTCGTTGATGCTACCTGCACTAAATCGAGGCCGCGCTCATAAGCAATCTGCAACGCTTTCTGCAGAGGTACCACGCCAAGCGGCTCCCCATCTTCGCCTATGAGGCGAACTTCTCTAGCTCTAATCCTTCTATTAACCGGTAAGTCTCTGACTATACCTCTTCTACTCCCTGCAGCAGTCTTCAAGTCCTGGCCTCTACGGCTGCCCGTATTCTATTCCTCACCTCTGCCAGGCATTCAAGGCCCAGATCTTCGCCAGTCCTTGAGCGGAGTGAAGCGCTCGACGAGGCCATTTCTTTGTCACCCACTATAAGCATATAGGGGACCTTCTCAAGCTGGGCCTCCCTTATCTTCAAGTTCATCCTCTCAGAGCGGTCGTCAACCAGAACTCGGATACCCTCATCTTTGAACTCGCCCGCTATCTCTCTTGCATAGCCAACATGGCGATCCGCTATGGGAATTATCACTGCCTGAACCGGCGACAACCACACCGGGAAGGCACCACCATAGTGCTCTATGAGACAAGCCAGAAAACGCTCCAGGGCGCCTAGAACTACGCGATGTATCATCACCGCGGTATGCTCCAAGCCATCCTCACCAATATAACAGACATCAAAGCGTTGTGGCAAGTTGAAGTCAACCTGGATGGTTGGACCCTGCCAGACATGCCCCAGGGCATCCTCGAGTTTGACATCGATTTTGGGCCCGTAGAAAACCCCTTCGCCAGGGTCCACCTCATAAGGCATGTCAAGTCTCTCCAGAGCGCGTTTCAAGGATCCAGTGGCTTCCTCCCACATTGAAACTGTGCCAGCATATTTCTCAGGACGCGTTGACAAGAACAACTCATATTCCTTAAACCCAAAGCTGGCCATCATGAATTGTACCAGCTTCAGAACTCCTAGTAGCTCCTCTTCGACCTGGTCAGGCCGGCAGAAGATGTGAGCATCGTCTTGTGTAAATCCCCTGACCCTGGCCAGCCCATGCAGTACGCCAGTTCGCTCATACCTGTATACTGTGCCCAGTTCAGCATATCGCTCAGGCAGATTGCGATAACTGCGCAGTCTGCTCTTATAGATCAAAATATGCCCCAGACAATTCATGGGCCTAAGCAGATACTGCTGTCCGTCAATATCCATCGGCGAGAACAGATAGTCTCGATAGAATTCCCAGTGTCCGCTGGTCTTCCACAGGTCCAGCTTAGCAATGTGCGGAGTGTAAACAATATCATAGCCCCGCTTGATATGCTCTGCCTTCCAGAAGTCCTCGATGATCTGCCGGATCACAGCCCCCTTGGGGTGCCAGCAAACCAAACCAGGACCGATTTCCTCGTGCATACTGAAAAGGTCGAGTTCTTTGCCCAGCTTCCTGTGGTCGCGTCTCGCGGCTTCCGCTTGCCGCGACACATAGGCATCAAGCTCGTTCTGGCTTTCAAAAGCCGCGCCATAAATCCTTTGCAGCATTGGCCGTTTCTCATCTCCGCGCCAGTATGCTCCAGCTACATGAGTAAGTTTGAATGCTTTTACCTCACCGGTAGAGGCCAGATGAGGACCACGACACAAATCGATGAAAGAACCTTGTCCATACACGGCTACTCTTGCATCGGGGATCTCATCGATAAGCTCCAGTTTATACGGCTGAGCAGAGAAGAGCGCGCGCGCTTCGTCCTTGCTCATCTCGTCTCTGACAAATGGTGCGTCTTCAGCAATAATCTCCCTCATCTTGTTCTCGATTGCAGGTAGGTCGTCCGGCGTTAGCGCGCGTGGCAGTTCGAAGTCATAATAGAAGCCATGCTCAATGATCGGTCCAATGCCGAATTTAGCCCCCGGGAAAAGACGTTGTACGGCCTCAGCCATAACATGAGCTGCCGAGTGGCGCATCCGTTCCAATCGCTCATCCTGCTTTTCTGATTTCATCTCAGACTTCCCGTCGTAGATCAGCTAATCCGGCATAACCATAAGTCAACTGCATAATCGCGCGCGCATTTCCTCACCCTCAACGAGAAAGGATCAGGGCGAGGGTGAAATCTCCCTCCCCCTAACTCCCTCCCGTGGGCAGAGGGAGCATTATAACAAGTTTGCCATGCGCGAAAAAGTGGTGGGCGGTACTGGACTTGAACCGGTGACCTCTGCGATGTCAACGCAGCGCTCTAACCACTGAGCTAACCGCCCCTCCAATGATTCTAACAAACATGACTAGACAGGACAAACTCTGCTGACATGTCTGAACTGGAGGATCACTTGTCATTGGGTAGCTTCGGAGTCGAATATCACCATACATCCGCTGTCCGGAGTAGCTATTCTTTACCTCTGAGCCTTACGCCACTGGTGACATTGATCTGTACGGTCTGACCACAACTGGGGCAGGTCACCTCCATAACAAGGGGTCTTCCCATAACTCGCTCTACAAGCGATGTCACTACAGAATCCATGTTATCCAGCCTTTCATCTATCATATCAAGGCGTTTAACTAACTGCCCCATATCCAGATCCTTCTTGACCTGTTCGGCTGGTCCGGCTTTGTCCCGTGGATACAATTTACAGACTCTTCTCTACAACACCTAACGATTCGAGTTCAGCTCTGTCCTCTTTCACCAACTTGTCTATTTGCTCAGAGACGGTACGTTCCAAATACTTGCGAAAAGCCTCCCGAGCCGCCGGCGATGACCTCACCGCCTCCTTCACTTTGCGCCACTCGTCGGCAATCACCTCGTTCATCTGCTCAACACCTATGGGCTGTTTGCCGTGCCATAAGTCCTCTATCCTATCCAAGACCCGGCTTGTCATCGCCCTCTTGATGCGGTCGAAGGAAAGTATCTCCTCCGCAGCATATGGTTGCTCTGCTTTTCTCTCAGTCATGATTTGCCACCTCCAATCAGATTTGTTTGGCTTACTATCATAAGTATAGCAGCGAGACTTGTCAAGGCGTGTCGGGTTTCTCCCCCAGGTTGATTTCGGTGCATCAAAAGCATATCATATCTCCAAGAAAGGAGGTACTTCAAGATGGGTGAAGTGGAAATCGGCAAGGTGACGGATTTCTTTGCCAAGCCTGTCGTAGCTGGCATAGAGCTAAGTGGCACGTTGAGAATGGGCGATAGAATCCATATCAAGGGCAGTACAACAGATATGGAATTGACCGTAGAATCTATGCAGGTCGAGCGAGTTAACATCACCGACGGCAAGCCCGGCGACCTTGTGGGTATAAGAGTTCCCGATAGAGTAAGGCCGGGCGACACGGTTTACAAAATCACGGAATAGCCTTAAGCAGATTCGCCATTTCAATTCCGCTTACTGCCGCGGCAAAACCCTTATTGCCTTCCTTAGCTCCCGCTCTTTGAATAGCCTGCTCCAAAGTGTCAGCTGTGATTATGCCCTGTATCACCGGCAGGCCGGTATCCAGGCTCACCCTGCCGATTCCCCTGTTTACCTCGGAAGCTACGTACTCAGAATGCGGAGTGCCGCCGCGAATCACAGCGCCGAGGCACAATACGGCATCGTACCTCTTGCTCTGCGCCAATTTCTTGCTTACAAGGGGAATCTCCAAGCAACCTGGGGTCCAGGCGATTTCTATATCCCCCTCATCGACGCCGTGTCGTAGCAAAGCATCCTTTGCTCCCTCAAGCAGCCTGGTGGTGATTAACTCATTGAAGCGAGAAACAACTACGGCAAACTTAAGCCCTTTTCCTATCAAGATACCTTCGTAATCCTTAGCCATTACTTGTCCTCCTGTATGCCCAGAATATGTCCTAACTTCTTCTGCTTGGTCTCCAAATAGCGGATGTTATACGGGGTACATGGGGCTATCAGCGGAACAATCTCGATTATCTTGATTCCATAGCTTTCCAGCCCAATCACCTTCTTGGGGTTATTTGTAAGCAAGCGGATATTATGTAAGCCTATATCGGCCAGGATCTGGGCGCCCACTCCGTAGTCTCTTAGATCAGGAGCAAAGCCTAAGGCTATGTTGGCCTCCACCGTATCCATTCCCTGATCCTGAAGAGCATAGGCACGAAGATTGTTGTGAACCCCGATGCCTCTCCCCTCCTGTCTCATATAAAGAAAAACACCACGACCTTCCTTGGCAATGCTCTGCAAAGCCATCTCAATCTGGGCACCACAATCACATCTTAAACTACCGAAAACATCTCCAGTCAAGCATTCACTGTGCACGCGCACCAACACCGGTTCATCACCCGATATATCACCCCTAACGAGGGCAACATGCTCAGCGGCATCAACAGCGCTTCTATAAGCCATGACTGTAAACTCGCCATACGTAGTGGGCAACCTAGCCTCAGTTATCCTCTGAACCAGTTTCTCATGACGAACCCGATAGGCAATCAGGTCGACGATGCTCACAATCTTCAGGGCAAACCTGGAAGCCATAGCTTCAAGTTGAGGCAGACGGGCCATCGTACCATCCTCATCCATGATCTCACATATGACACCGGCAGGATAAAGCCCGGTTAGCCTAGCCAGATCAACAATAGCTTCGGTGTGTCCTGCTCGCACCAACACACCTCCTTCCCTGGCTCGAATGGGGAAGATATGCCCTGGCCGGGCCAAGTCACCGGCCTTGGTGTTAGGGTCAAGCACAGTTTGTATCGTCCGGGCTCGATCAAAGGCAGAAATCCCGGTGGTGACTTCATCCTTTGCCTCAATAGAGACTGTGAACGCAGTGGAGTAGCGCGAAGTGTTATTGGTGACCATTGGTGGTATGCCCAGCTCGTCAAGTCTTTGACCCGTAATCGGTAGACAAATCAGCCCCCTACCATACTTAGCCATGAAGTTTATGGCCTCAGGGGTGACCTTCTCTGCGGCCATGGCCAGGTCTCCTTCATTTTCGCGTGACTCGTCATCAACGACAATAATGAACCTGCCCGCCCTTATGTCTTCAATCGCCTCCGAAATACTAGCCGTCATCTTTTCGCCCCGCAAATCCGTACTCCTTAAGAAGCTCGAAGTCTAAAGTCCGTGCCCTTCGCTCCTTCAGACGCTCGACATACTTGGCTATAATATCAGCTTCCAAGTTGACTATGTCCCCGGGTATTCTACTTCCTAGCGTAGTGTGTTTCGCAGTGTAAGCCACCAAGGATACAACAAACGAGCAATCATCGAAGTCCACAATGGTGAGACTAACACCATCAACAGCGATGAAGCCCTTGCTCACAATATAAGGCATCAGCTCCGGGGGCGCTGAGATCCTCATAAGACGGGCGGATTCTCCATTGCCCACATCCATTACTCGTCCCGTGTCATCGATATGTCCCAATACTAGATGACCCCCGAGGCGTCCCCCCAGTGGCAGTGCCCTCTCCAGATTGACCTGGTCGTTGTAACGAAGCCTACCGAGACTAGTGCAACGTAACGTCTCAGCCATAACATCAACACTAAAGCTCTCTTCTCCCAGGGAGACAACAGTCAGACAAACACCATTAACAGCTATACTGTCGCCTACTCTGGCCCCTTCAAGGATCCTGTGAGCTTGGAAGGCCATGCGATTCCGGCTGGCTTCCCTAACTGAGCCAATCTCCTCAACTACACCGGTGAACATGTTACATGCCTGGGAGACTATGCTGATCGCCTGGATGCTTTCTCCGTGTACCCGCTAACCAATATGTCATCGCCAAAGATCTTGATGTCGACTCGGCTCAGACGCAAGGCCTCAGCCATAATATCAACGCCGTTTCCCCCCACACTTGCAGCCTCACGGCCGCCGATGATAACCGGTGAGACGAAGGCAAACACCTTATCTACCAACCGGTGATCGAAGAGTGAACCAAGAACCTTGCCCCCTCCCTCAACCAAGACCGTGACAACCTCTCGTTTCCCCAACAGCTTCAATAACTCGCCGATATCTACCGAACCTTTCCTCGCCGGCACTTCCACCACCTCAGCACCAGCCTGTACGAGCTCTTGTTTTCTTACCGAGTCAAAAGGTGTCGCCACTGCAACCAAGACCTCTCCGGGCGGCTCAAAGACATGGGAGTTCACCGGTATTCTTCCCTCAGTGTCAACAACCAAACGCAGAGGCTGCATCTTTCCTATGCCACTCCTACCACCACAACCTCTAGCGGTAAGGTGAGGATTGTCGGCAACAATGGTATTGACACCCACCATTATGGCATCGAAAGTAGAGCGCAGGGCATGCGCATAATGCCGCGCTTCCTCGCTTGTTATCCATTTGGAATCACCTGTCTTGGTAGCGATCTTGCCATCAAGGCTCATGGCAAACTTGGCCACTACAAATGGCAAACCCGTTGTGATGTGCTTTATGTAAGCCTCATTTATCTCGCAAGCTTCTTGCTCACCTATGCCCACATAAGTCCTGATGCCTTCTTGATTCAACCTGCCTATCCCGGACCCTGAAACCACAGGATTGGGGTCAAGCAAGGCTATGTAGACCTCTGAAATGCCGGCAGCGATGATGGCCTCAGTGCAAGGCGGAGTACGTCCATAGTGAGAGCAGGGCTCCAGGGTAACATACATGGCAGCATCTTTGGCCTTGTCACCGGCCTGACGAAGGGCCATAACCTCAGCATGCTCCGACCCGACCGGCTGAGTATAGCCCATGCCCACAACAAGCCCATCCTTGACGACCACCGCCCCCACAGCCGGGTTAGGACTAGTGTATCCCATAGCCAGCCTGGCCAAGGATAGAGCACATTCCATATAATGCTGGGGAGGCATTACCATCCACCTCTTCCCGATAGACTCGCGGCAAAGACTGGCCGCTGTATCTTGAGGATGCTTCTCCTACTCATCTCTCAAACTGCTCAAACATATATCCTTTCCACGCGGAGAAGTCAAGTCTTCTAAAGAGATTCGCGCATTGGCGTCTCAATGATACAGGGTTGTCGACAACTTGCCAAATCGAACAACTTATGGGCGTGACGCCTTCTCTGCCATCCTCAATGTTGATTGTACCAACAGCGTGACCCAAGTGCAAAAAGAAGGTGTCCAAATGGACATACGATCTCTCATCTTGTATGATGGGACAATCGGCGGATGAGAAGAGCTTTTGAGATAGTTGACCATACTGCTGACGTGGGTATCGTCGCCTACGGCGCAGAGGTCGAGGAACTATTTTCCAATGCTGCTCTGGCTCTGTTCAGTCTGATTACGGAGCCTGAGAGCATTGAAGGGAAACTGCGTTTTGATGTCGAGGTGAGCAGCCGCGACAGAGAGAGTTTGCTCGTTGAATGGCTCAATGAGCTAATCTACCTGTTCGATGTCAAGCACGTTTTGTTCAACCGGTTTGATATCGAGGGCTTGACTCTCAGTGACCTCAAGGCTACCTGTTATGGTGAATGTTTTGACCCAATGAAACATAGATTAAAGACAGGGGTGAAGGCAGCCACATATCACATGTTGAGGCTAGACAGAAACGGCGATGGTTACAGGGCACAGATAATCCTTGATATCTAGGAGCTAGGGACATGACGCGATGGCAAGGACAGCTTATTAGGATAGACGATTACCGCTGGAAGATACCCGAGAGTTACAAGGCTGGCATGAGGGTCCCTGGCCTGATCTATGCCAGCAAGGAAATGCTGGAATCTATGCGTGACGAACAAACGCTGGAGCAAGTTGCCAATGTTGCGCTTCTACCAGGTATAGTAGGTTACTCCCTTGCCATGCCGGATATTCACTGGGGCTATGGCTTCCCCATAGGCGGAGTGGCGGCCATGGATGCTAAAGATGGCGTAGTTTCCCCGGGCGGAGTGGGTTATGACATTAACTGTGGGGTAAGATTACTGCGTACCAATCTCAGCGAAGCGGAAGTGCGGCCCAGGATCAATGAACTGATAGATGCATTGTTCCACGATGTGCCATCAGGACTCGGCTCTGAGGGAAAGATAAGGGTAAGTCAAAAGGAGATGGATCAGTTGATGGTTGAGGGAGCCAGCTGGGCAGTGAAGCGAGGCTTCGGTCTTGCGCAGGATTTAGATGTCACCGAGGAAAAGGGATGCCTTGCCGGTGCCAATCCGGACAGAATAAGTGACAAGGCGAGGAAGAGAGGCATGCCTCAGGCAGGCACGTTAGGCTCAGGAAATCATTTTCTTGAAATTCAAGTAGTGAAAGAGATATTCGACTCCCACATAGCCAGCATCATGGGCATCACCGGGACTGGCCAGATACTAGTCTTGATCCACACGGGCTCTCGTGGCTTCGGGCAGCAAGTATGCACTGACTACTTGCGTGTCA
>JAUWOB010000126.1 GCA_030612345.1 Dehalococcoidia bacterium
CGAGAAGCCAGACAAAGGAAACATAATCACCAAGTTCGCTGGATGTCGCGCAGCTACTTATAAGGAAGATTTCATCATTGAGCCTTCCGCAAGGGTGCGAGGGTTGTTGCATGCCGCCGGGATTCAGTCGCCCGGACTTGCATCGACACCGGCCATCGCGGAAAGGATTAGGGAAACCGTAAGAGAAGAATGGCATCCTTCTACATACCGCTCCACCTGTCCCACACCGTCACCGAGATAAGAGGCAAAGAACGGGTGACAGGCGTTGTCATCTCCAGGGTCGATGCTGATTTCCGCCCGGTGGAGGGGAGTGAGAAGTTAGTTAAATGTGACACATTGCTGCTGTCAGTGGGCTTGATTCCAGAGAACGAACTCTCAAAGAAGGCCGGCGTCGAACTCAGCTCAGACACCAAAGGGCCCGTGACCACAGAGACCATGGAGAGCTCGGTGCCCGGAATATTCACCTGCGGCAATGTCTCCACCGTCTTCGACCTTGTCGATTATGTTGCGCAGACTGGCGGCACTGCTGGCGCCTGCGCTGCGCGATATGCAGCAGGAGATCTGCCCGGAAGCAGACAGTCTGTGGACGTTGTAGCAGGGGAGAATGTGAGGTTGCTGTTCCCCCAGCGCTACGGCTTTCAGGATGACCTGGTCCTGTTCATCCGCGCCGCAGAGCCCGTGGAAAACCCTGTGACCGTAGAGGTAACGCCGCCCGGCTCAAAGCTCAATAGACCATATGCTCGACCCAATGAGATGCTGAGAGTGAAGGTTCCGAAGAGTAAGCTTGCTGAGGTCAGGCAGCCCGTCAGGGTCAACATAAGAGAGAAGTAGCATGGCTATCGAGAAGCGACACCTTGTCTGCGTGGTCTGTCCTATCGGATGTGAGATAGACGTAGTCCACGATGGCAGTAAGATCATCTCCATGGAAGGCAACAAATGTGAGAGGTCTGAAGAATTCGTGAGTCAGGAACTAGTTGAGCCGATGCGTGTATTGACCACGACCATCCGAATTGAGGGATCGAGGTGGCCGGTTATTCCGGTGCGCACCGGTAAGTCGGTACCGAGCCGATTATTCCCGCGTATAATGAGGAAGTTAAGAGGCATCAATCTGCAGGCTCCCGTCAACATGCTCGATGTGGTGGTGAGAGATGTTCTAGGAACGGGGGTCAACGTCATAGCGACCAGGACCATGCGTCGCGAATAGCAGGGTGACCCGCCCAGAATCCTCAGATTCCAGTATCCGCCCTGCGACAAGACAGGCCATCTATGGCATAGCCTGGCAACCTGTGTTGTCTCCCGTACGTTAGACCGCGTTCCAGTAACCAAGAATTGTGTTGGCTCTTGCTAAAAACCCGATACTCGTTTATAGTGTCGAGAGGAGAGTATCCCCAGCAGGCCTCGTGGCACTCTTGCTGGATCTTGTAAGTAAACAGAGAACTTAAGGCGGGTTAGATGAATCAAAAAACAATAAGAGATGTTGACATCAGCGGTAAGCGGGTTCTCGTCAGGGTTGATTTCAACGTCCCTCTGAACCCCGAAACGGGCGTTGTTACTGACGACTCTCGCATTCGGGGTGTCTTGCCCACTCTCACGTACTTACTGGGCAAAAGAGCGAAGCTTATCCTATGCTCGCACTTAGGGCACCCCAAGGATAAGGAGTCACTGCTGAGTTTGGCGCCCATAGCCGAGCGCCTTTCCGAACACCTTCACCTGCCAGTGAAGATGACGCAAGATTGTACTGGCCCGGAGGTTGAGGAGGCAGCCCGGAGCCTATTTGAAGGGCAGATCCTGCTCCTGGAGAACCTTCGGCTTCGCCCCGAGGATGAGCGGAATGAGCCGGCATTTGCCCAGGCCTTGGCAAGACTGGCGGATATCTTTGTTAACGATGCTTTCAGCATGTGCCATCGCTCCCATGCCTCCACTGCAGGCATCACCGAGTATCTTCCATCGGTAGCTGGCTTCCTGTTGGAAAAGGAGTTCGACACCATCACCCAGGTACTCGATAATCCTACTCGTCCGTTTACGGTCATTATCGGCGGTAAGAAAATCAGCGATAGGATGGCGACCATAGAGAATGTCCCTGACAAGATTGATTCTTTGCTCATCGGCGGTGGGATGGGCTCTGCGTTCTTGAAGTCCCTAGAACATGGTCTTAACGCACTCCCGGCTGCAGGAAAAGCAGGCGGATTGGCGCAGGATCTACTAGATAAAGCAGGTCGAAAGGGTGTTCACCTCCTTTTTCCCATCGATGTGGTCATTTCCGATAAGTTTGACCCTCAAGGCAAATCGAGAACCGTTTCCATAGCTGATGTGCCGCCCGGTTGGTATGTTATGGACATCGGACCGAGAACAATTGAGGTGTTTACGGCGAAATTTCGCAGATCAAAGACGGTTATCTGGAACGGCCCGCTGGGCATATTTGAGTTTCCCAAGTTTCAGAAGGGAACCAGGGCCATCGCTACGGCGCTGGCCAGCTCCGACGCTACCACAACCACAATTGTCAGCGGTGGTTCCATTGCTGAAGCAGTGGAAGAGATGGAGTTGACCCGTAAGCTCACCCATGTTTCTGTTGCCGGTGCTGCCTACCTGAGACTACTGGAGGGCAAGGCTCTTCCCGGCGTAGCCTCGTTGGCGGCCAAGAACTAGAACGCCGTTGCCCCTTACCAACGAGCAGCAAGCGAAGCAATCCATCAACCCGCCGACCTGCCAAGCTACACGGAAGCTCTATCGCTTATGCTATGCACTGGGTTCAACGCACTGGAGAGGCCGGTGGCGGCGCCCCAGTGAGCGTGGTACAATGAAGACTGCATCGCAGCGGGTCGTTGGTTCGAAGCGCTCCGTGGACGCCATGGTGAAATCACGCTCCAAGGAACAGGCAATGCCCGATAAGTATGATATAGAAGTGAAGTTAGTTGCCGTCACGCCCGATGCCGAGAAGTTGATAGAGACGGCGGGCCGGCTCTGCTGGGACACGCAGGATAAGACAGGCACGGCGCCCGACCGGATTCAGAAGTGGCTGGAAGTTGGCCATGAGTCAATGATTGAACATGCCTGCGCCACCTTCTACATCCGTGCCAGCCGCGTCCTGACCCATGAGTTAGTCAGACACAGATTGGCAAGTTACAGCCAGCGAAGCCAGCGATATGTGAAAGAAACCGAGCCGAGATACGTCGAGCCGCCTGCAATCAAAGACAATGCAGCTGCTCATAAACAGTTTGAGCAGGCCATGACGGCTTGCTGGCAAGCCTATGCTGGCTTATTGGCCAGGGGCATAAAAGCTGAGATTGCTCGCTATGTCCTGCCCAATGCCTGCGAGACCCAGATAATCTGCACCTGGAATTTCCGCGAGATTCGCCACATCATCAAGCTGCGCACATCCAAGCGAGCGCTGCCTGAATTCAGGGCTGTTGCCGAGGAAATGC
>JAUWOB010000083.1 GCA_030612345.1 Dehalococcoidia bacterium
CAGCGGCCAGAACTTCCTATTGGTCAATTCCGCGTACTCTGCCAGTACCGGCCGAATGAGCTTTGATGTGCGCGAGGATTTCGCCACCGCTAAGAAGGCTACCTCGCTACCGGATACACACATGCAGTCTCCTGTCCCGAGTTGCTGGGCAATACGGCGATACTTGTCCGGTACTATCTCTTCCCACTTTTTGCCACGTGCACGATGCTGGTACATGACCAGGACCGAAGAATCGTCCATTCGATGGAGTATCCCAGGCAAGTCCGCATAACACACATACTTATCGCCCTTGGCACGTCGTAGGGTACGAGGCTCCAGCCCGGTATCTGGATCCAGAAACACCAGGGCTTGCCTAAGAGCGGAGTTGGGGATTTCATCGAAATACCTCTCCCGGTGTTCGTGCTCGAAGTAACTGCAATCACGGTAGGGCGTGTACTTGTACCGTTGCCCTTGGAAGAAGGTCCGGAGCTCGTTGATATTTCGCCGGTCTTGCTTGAGACACTCATCAAAGAACTCGAACAGTTTTGTGTGCCGGTCGCCAACGGCTGTGTCCCGGGCATCACCTCCGCGATCATTGGGCGTCAGCATGGGGACATAGGTAAGTTGCACCAGCCCTGGGATATCCTCCATCATTGTCAGCAGGAGGTCCCACGCGAAGAAGCCGTGTTTGTCAGCGAAGAACTTGTTCTTCATTGTTCCTCTCCTCGTGGAGCCGGCACCTGAAGAATGCGCCAAGGGCCGGCTGCCAATGGTTAGCTTGCTTGCGTGAGCTACGCCTCAGTAGTTCTCGGCCCAGGGCTCGTAGTAGGCCTGGGGGTGCTTGCAGGCTGGGCAGACCCCGGGCGCTTCGGTGCCCTCGTGGACGTAGCCGCAATTGCGACACTTCCACTTGATCGGCTCAGCGCGCTTGAAGACCTCACCGTCGGCCACGCGCTTGGCCAGGATATTGTACCGCCGCTCGTGGTATTCTTCGACCTCAGCGATCTCGCGGAAAGAGGCCGCGATCTCGGGAAAGCCCTCCTCGCGGGCAACCTCTTCGAATTGCGGGTATAGCGTGCTCCATTCCAGCTTCTCGCCAGCGGCTGCGGCCTTCAAATTCGCCAGTGTATCGCCGATTACCCCCGCCGGGTATTCGGCTGTGATCTGTGCGTCGCCGCCTTCCAGGTACTTGAAAAAGATCTCCGCGTGTTCCTTTTCGTTGTCCGCGGTCTCCTGGAAGATGGCTGAGATCTGCTCGTAGCCCTCCTTTCGGGCAACGCTCGCGAAGTAGGTGTAGCGGTTGCGCGCCTGCGACTCGCCGGCGAACGCCGCCAACAGGTTCCTCTCTGTTTGTGTTCCCTTGATACTGTTCATCACTGATTGGCCCCCTTTGGGAAATACCATGCTGCGTAACGCGTGCGAAACTGCTCCTCTGGACACGTCATCACTCACCATGAGATTCTCTGCTGGTCACTGGAATCCCTCCCCATGGGGACGGTCTACTTAGCGCAGGTATCTCCTGAATCCGGATTTCTACCGGCCTGAGTATTGACAGCAAGCCAGCGAAGCGATACAATATTAGACAATCCGAATATACCATTACTGCTAGCGCCACCACACACTATTCCGGGACGGGTCGGCAGCGCAGATCTGCTCAATAACACGGTTGTCATTGAAACGGATGCCGAGGAGGTCAATTGCAAATTAGAGGATGAGGTGAGAGAGATTCACGCCACCGCGACGACTCCAGATTACCGGCAGCTTGCCCGCATCTTCAAAGCCTTGGGACATCCGACCAGGCTAGGTCTGCTGGCTAAAGCGTGCAGCGGCGAGTTCTGTGTCACGGATCTTCAGGAGCATCTGGATCGCAGCCAGGCCAACGTCTCGCAGCACCTGGCCGTGCTGCGCGACCACGGTCTGGCTATCCCCGAGCGTCACGGCAACAAGGTTTGCTACCGTCCGGCTGATGAGCGCCTGGCACAGATAATTGACTTGGCTTCCGAAATTGCCGAGGCCATCAGGTGATCCATCTGCTCTCATAAAGATAAGCCAAAGGTCGCCGGCGTACGGCTTGTCAGACGGTATCCTATCAACTCCAATCTCTGAGGTGACAGTGTGGAACTCTTGGTGGCTTTCAGCACCCACGATGGCAGTGGTAGGCTTCGACAGGCCAAAGATCAACCGGCTTTTAGGCCTCAAATGAATATGGCGAGGCTCTCAATTATGAAGAGGCTGACGCAAGTTAGTAGCTGAGTCTAGGTTGATGGACAGTATTTCAAAAACAAAGAAAGGTGGTATCTGTCATGTTGAAGCCCCTTGGAGCAAAGGCCTTAGTCAAGCCGCTCGAAGCGGACGAGAAGAGCGCGGAGGTATCATTCTGCCGGAGACGGCTCAGCAGCGCCCCCGTGAGGGCAGAGTAGTGGCTGTGGGAACAGCGGGTCTTTACGTGGAAGACAACGAGGAGGGCGAGAGTGCTGTCAACGAGGGCGACATAGTCATATATGCCTCCTTTGGCGGCACAGAGGTGAAGATTGACGGAGAGGATTACCTTATCGTAAACGAGGACGACATATTGGCAATGGGCGAGGAATAGGGGCCCCCAATAACTGGACAACCCAAATGGGCTACCATACGTAGCAGGACCAAGCGCACGACGGGATTGAAGGGTAAGCCAGTATTGTAGCGCTTGCGCGCGACGCGGCAAGGCTGTCACGACGCATCCCGAAAAGCTCTATGCTTACCGCGCGAACCGGGACGCCCAGAGGTGACCGGGGATGGCTGTGTCAGATGAGCAAATACGTTCCAAGATTGTAGATAGACTTGGGCGAGTTGACTCTGTCCTCGATGTCGGGTGCGGCAATTGCGACTTGGTCCGCTTCTTGGCCCAGCATGTGACCAAAGAGGCGGTCGGCATTGACATAAACGGCAGTGTTGCTCACGAGACGGTGCACTCTGAGGCTGATGACAGCCTGCATACGGCGGAATGCCGGCGTATGGATGCGCAGCAGATGAATGAGTTTGCCGATGCCTGTTTTGATGCTGCGATTAGCGTACATGCTTTGCATGAAGTGGCTCAGCCCGAAAGAGCAGTACGGGAGATCAGGAGGGTCCTGAAGGACGGCGGCGTGCTGTTCGTCGCTGACTTTACCGAAGGAGAAACCAGGTGGGATGAGGACTATTTCACTCCTGAGCAGCTAACAGAGAGCCTCCGTAGAGCGCACTTCCAGGCAATAGATGTTGAAAAAGTCCCTGGTGAGCACTTCATGTTCGCCTCAGCTACGAAATAGTGTCCATCACCTCCTCGGCGAATTTGCCAGACCGTGCAGGTGACAGCCAGTAGGCTATCTTCGCATAGACAATGGAGATAGGATACTCCTCTGCAGTCCCCAACCACCCGGAAAGCCGGGGAAAGGGGCACATCAATGGGTGAAACTGATTCTACCCACCGACGTACAGAAGGACTACGAAAAGAGCTCGCGGAGCTAGAAAAGCAGCTCGCCTCCCTGAAGGCTGCGCTGCCTGTCCATTCGCTGTCTCCAGCTATGTTTCAGCAGTTGGATGATCTCGAATACCAGATCAAACAGAAAAGAGCAGCTCTCGAGCAGGAGAACCCGCAGTCAGATCCCCCGTCCAACGAGTAGCAACAGCCTGTCTGCCGACGTCTGCAAAGCAAAGAGGTTCAAACCGTCATACACGAGGGTAGCGTAGGCCAAGGCCGTATATTCGGCTTCACCACGAGGCGCAAACGTAATAATGCCTAAACGAAGAGCGATAATAGACTATGACAAGTGTGTGCCTGACAAGTGCGCCCCCGATGATGGTATTTGCCTCGCTGCAGCGGCCTGCACTCATAGCATCATGGAGCAAGAAGAGCGCCATGAATCACCGATGATTTTCCGCGCAGACATGTGCCAGGGCTGCAGTGATTGCAGTCAAGCTTGTCCGTTCGACGCCATAACTATTGCGTAGGCTTGACTCATAATCAGCCCAGCTGACGATAACGCATCAGTGGCGAGCAGGATTGGTGGTGGACCTGGAGTGGCTCGAGGATTACCTGCGCCTTCTGGGGAGCACAGAGCAGCATCTGGGCGATCAGATGAATGTATACATTTGCCATGCCCAAAAAGTAGCACAATAGCATAAGACAAACAGTGTTCCCAAGGTAAATGAGGATAAGGTACGGACATTGGGTGTTATCCGCGTAGAGGGGGGGAGAGCAGTGCTTAGGCTTAACTATTGGATTTCACTCTTCTGGGCCTCGACATTACTGAGCTTCGCTTATGCTCTTGCCGGTTGTACCACGAGCAGAGGAGTAGTACAGGCCGCTCCTGTCTCGGCTGAAGCTCAACCTCGTGTAGAGCAGAGCGATTTAAAGCTCACCATACTCTACGACAATAATCCCCATACTGAAGGCCTGGAAACCAGGTGGGGATTCTCCTGTTTGGTGCAGGGCCCGGAGAAAACGATTCTATTCGACGTTGGCGGTGAGAGCTCCGTACTGCTGGGGAATATGGCGAAGCTGGCAATTGATCCGCAGGTAGTAGATGTGGTCGTCCTATCTCATGTTCACCACGACCACATCGGCGGGCTATCCGGCTTTCTGCGGCGGAACAATGAAGTTACGGTCTATATGCCAAGGTCACTGCCTCAGAGTGTCAAGCAGACGGTTACCACCGCGGGAGCGAACTTAGTCGAAGTGAATCAATCGCTCAGAATCTGCCCTAATGTTTACTCAACCGGAGAGCTGGGGGGCTGGATAAAAGAACAGTCGCTGGTGATAAAGACGGTCCGCGGTCCCGTAGTTATCACCGGTTGTGCCCATCCGGGCGTTGTGAACATAGTCAAGAAGGCCAAGCAGATGGTGGGGAGGGATGTCTATCTGGTAGTGGGAGGATTTCACTTGTGTTGGACTAATAGCTGGCAAATAAAGGGCATCATCCGAGGACTACAAGCCCAGAAAGTCAAGAAAGCCGCGCCTTGTCACTGTTCCGGTGACTTGGCCCGCAACCTGTTCAAGCAAGCATACCAAGAGAACTTTATCCTGGCAGGTGTTGGCAAAACCATAACCATTCCCGGTGCTTTCGCCGGACCGTGAACGGTCACAGTATTATTAGTGCGGTTGCGGTGACGCAATGGAAACTGGAGCAAATCTCGCAAAG
>JAUWOB010000131.1 GCA_030612345.1 Dehalococcoidia bacterium
AAAAATGAAGGTCTCTGCAGTTTGATGGAAGTGCAAGTGCCAGTTTATAGCTTAAACGGGGAGATCGTCGACCAGATGGAGCTTAGCCAGGCTGTTTTCGGTCTTCCCTTCAATGAGGCTGCAGTTCATCAAGCAATGGTGAGGCAATTGGCGAACAGACGGCAGGGCACTGCGGCTACGAAGACCAGAGGCGAGGTTCGAGGAAGCACAGGAAAGCTCTATCGCCAGAAGCATACTGGCAGGGCACGGAGAGGCAACGTGAAATCACCATTACTGAGGGGTGGTGGGGTAGTCTTCGGTCCTAAGCCGCGCACATATCGCCAATCCATGCCCAAGAAAGCAAGGAGGTTGGCTTTGAAGTGCCTCCTCTCCGCTAAGGCTAGAGAGGGGAACATGAAGCTGGTGCAGGAGCTCGATTTTGGAGAACCTAAGACCAAGGACATGATAAATGTTCTGTCCTCGCTCGGCATCGATTCGTCCACACTCGTTCTTACTGCCCAGTCCGCGCCGAATGTGGTTAAATCAGCCACTAACTTGCCTGAAATCAAGGTCTTACCTTCGGCTCTGATTAACGTACTGGATCTGCTTTCCTATGAAATGCTGATAGCTACTGTGCCCGCAGTGCGCAACATCGAGCAGATTTGGGGAGACAAGGGGTAAATAGATTGCATCTGTATGAAGTTCTGCGGCGTCCTCTGATTACCGAGAAGGCTACTGTGCTTAAGGAAGAGGACAGATACGTTTTTGAGGTAGCCGGCAAGGCCACGAAACCTCAGATTAGGGAGGCAGTGGAACGAGCTTTTAGGGTGAAGGTAAGCAAAGTCAACGTGATGACCGTGCCCGGGAAGACAAGAAGGTTCGGCAGAAGACAGGTAACTAGCTCATCCTGGAAGAAGGCAATAGTTACCTTAGTACCGGGACACAAGATTACTTTTTTTGAAGGTGTGTAATGGGCTCAGTCGTTAAGTGGAGAAGAAAGAAGATGTCGAAGCACAGGCATAAGAAACTTCTTAAGAAGACGCGCTGGCAAAGGACACACAAATAAGGAGCGATTCGTGGGATTGAAGACTTATGACCCAACTTCTCCAGGCAGGAGATTCAAGTCTGGTGCTACTTTCGAAGAGTTGACCAGAGTGGCTCCTGAGAAATCCTTATTGGTTCGACTGAAGAAGAAGGCAGGACGCAATAACCGGGGTGTCATAACTGTGCGTCACCGAGGCGGCGGCAGTAAGCGCAAGCTTCGCCTTGTCGACTTCAAGAGGGATAAGACTGCGGTTCCGGGCAAGGTGGCTTCCATTGAATATGATCCTAACAGGGCAGCGCGCATTGCCCTGATTCACTACGCTGATGGCGAGAAGCGCTATATACTCGCCCCCCTAGACATCAAGCTAGGTGATATGATAGAGGCGGGCGAGGATGTTGACATAAAACCCGGTAATGCCTTGCCATTGGAGTCCATTCCCGCGGGGACTCTGGTGCATAATGTTGAGTTTGAGCCGGGCAAAGGGGGGAAACTCGTTCGCAGCGCAGGAAACTCCGCCCAGACTGTCAGCAAAGAGGGCCAATATGTTGTGCTCAAGCTTCCCTCGGGCGAGCTGCGTAGATTTCACCACAGGTGTTGGGCTACCGTTGGCCAGATAGGCAACGTTGACCACGAGAAGATTAAGCTAGGCAAAGCCGGGAGTAGGAGATGGTCAGGTTGGCGGCCTACGGTCAGGGGCTCCGCTATGACCCCACGTGATCACCCACATGGAGGTGGGGAAGGCAGAGCGCCACGGGGAATGCCTCCCAAGACTCCATGGGGAAAGCCAGCCTTGGGGGCTAAGACGCGTCGCCGTAAAACGTCCGATAAGATGATCGTCAAACGGAGGAAATAAAGATGTCGCGGTCGCTAAGAAAAGGTCCTTTTTGTCATGCCAAGTTGCTCAGGAGAATAGAAGCGCTCAATAGCTCGGGCGAGAAGACGGTGCTCAAGACATGGTCTCGGTCCTCTACTGTCTTGCCTCAGATGATAGGTCATACTATTGCAGTGCACAATGGCAGAAGGCATGTGCCCATCTTGATTACAGATAATATGGTGGGTCACAAGTTAGCGGAGTTTGCTGCTACCAGGACTTTTAGGGGCCACGCTGCCAAGGCTAAAGGGCCTGTACAGGCGAAGAAAACGTAGGAAGCGATGAAGGTAAGAGCTGTAGCTAAGGACGTTGGCATTTCGCCTCGGAAGGTGCGTTTGGTTATCAACATGGTTAGAGGCAAGAAGATCAACGAGGCTTTGCCTATTCTTAGCTTCTCTCCTAGCCCCACAGCTAAGGCTGTGGCTAAGTTGATTAAGTCGGCGGCGGCCAATGCTGAAAACAATTTTCAAATGTCGCCCGCTGAACTCAGGATCACAGATATATTCGCTGATCCAGGTCATACCTTGAAGAGATTTCGCCCTCAGTCGAAAGGGCGAGCCAGTCCCATTTTGAAACGGTCTAGCAATATTACAGTTCTTGTTACTGAGGAGGAGGGATAGTTTTGGGACACAAAGTTCATCCTTTCGGTTTCAGGCTTGGCATCAACCAGGATTGGCGGGCCAAGTGGTATGCAGGGAAGAATTATACGCGGTTCTTGTTAGATGATGTGAAGCTACGTAGAGTAGTGGAAGATAGATGTGCTGGAGGCGCAGTCGCTCGCGTAGAGATTGAGCGTCCGGGCGACGAGGTATGTATAACGCTTTACTCAGCCCGTCCCGGCATCTTGATTGGTCGAGGGGGACAGAATGTGGAGGCACTGAAATCGGAACTGGAGCAGGCCAGTGGCGACAAAGTCAGATTGACGATCAAGGAAGTTGAGCACCCTGAGATCGAAGCGGTTTTGATAGCTCGGAACATAGCCGGGCGGTTGGAGGAGAGAATCCCCTTCCGGCGGGCGATGAGACAGGCAGGCTTCCGAACCATGCAAGCTGGTGCTAGGGGAGTGAAGATAATGTGCAAGGGCAGGCTGGCCGGGCTTGAAATCGCCAGAACTGAGACACTCCGCCAAGGTCAAATGCCGTTGCATAAGCTGCGCGCCAATATCGATTATGGTGTTGCTGAAGCTCATACCTTGATGGGCCTTATCGGGGTTAAAGTGTGGGTTTATAAGGGCGATATCATGCCTGAGAAGAAGGAGAAGAATGCTACAGCCGAAACGAGTGAAGTATCGCAAAGTGCATAGAGGCACGATGAAAGGCAGTGCGCAGAGCGGTGATACCATTGTTTTTGGCGACTTCGGCATGAGAGCTGAGGAATCAGCTTGGTTGACAGCACGGCAAAT
>JAUWOB010000054.1 GCA_030612345.1 Dehalococcoidia bacterium
GCCGAAAGCAAGTACACCATTGCCTTAACAGGGGCAGGCATGTCCACCGAGTCGGGCATACCTGATTTCAGGGGACCAAAGGGCATCTGGACCACGAATAAAGAGGCAGAGGCTAAGGCTTACCAGAGATACGAGCTTTTCGTGAGCAACCCCAGGGCCTACTGGGAGGAAATGCTGGGGTTTCAGGGGACATACGGGACGTTTTATGAACAAATCAGGCAGGCTAAGCCAAATCCGGGTCACTATGCTCTGGCGGAGCTCGAAGCTCTGGGGATACTGAAATGCGTGATCACGCAAAACATTGATGGTCTACATAAAAAGGCGGGGAGCAAGAGGGTTCTGGGATATCACGGCAGCGTCCATGTGCTGAGATGTCTTTCTTGCTGCTCAAGATTTGCCAGGGAGGAAGTTTCCCTGACCGAACTCCCGCCTCACTGCCAGTGTGGTGCCGCCCTGAAATCTGATGTGGTCCATTTCAAGGAACCAATACCTCTAGACGTTATGAGGGAGTCGGAAAGACAAGCTTCGAGATGTGACTTGACGCTTGTCTGCGGAACATCAGCAGTGGTTTATCCCTTTGCCGATCTGCCTAGGATGGCGAGGTTCCCTTCGCGCAGATTAGTCGCGGACCTGGATGTAATAGCGCATAAGGCTAGTGTAGAGATAATAGAGGTGAATGCAGACCCTACGCCGCTCACTCACGAAGGTGTATCAGATTATCTGATTCGGGGCAAGACAGGAGAGATATTGCCCAGGATATGTGAGTTTCTGCATCACTCGCTTTAGCCTGGGGTTGGGGGTGATGCCGGGAGTTCTGCCTCTCTTGGCGATGGGCTTGCCGTCCACTTCGTGAAGATCGGCGGTAAAGTCAATGGGCCTGGCGTCGCTTATGTAGCTGCCGACAGCAAAAACATCAACAGGTGCCCCTTCGTGGATGAAATACCTGATGCGTTCGGGGTCACGCCCGCCGCTGACAACTATCTTCACATCCTTGAATCCCTCGAGGTCCAGCCAGGCTCTAACCTCCTTGACCAGGTCGGCGGTAACTCGACCTCTCTCTGACGGCGTATCTAATCTGACGCCCTGTAGCTTGCCCTTCATCGCTTTGGCCACAGTCACGCTTTCTCTCACCTCGTCCTCAAAAGTATCCACCAGAGCGATGCGCGGTATCCCTGGAGGCATATGCCTGTCAAAAGCAAGAGCGGCCTTGGTCGTGCTGTCCATGATGATGATGAGGGCGTGAGGGATAGTCCCTGTGGGTTGGAGGCCGGCAAGCTTTGCCCCGGCAGTACTGGCACAGCCAGTGCAGCCTCCGACTATGGCGGAGTACTCCATAATGCCGACCACCGAGGGGTGGACATGGCGAGCCCCGAAACTGATGACGGGAATGCCTTGCGCAGCATCAACACATTCCCGGGCAGCGCTGGCCCAGCCGCTGCAATGGGAGAGCATGCCCAGATAAGTTGTTTCATAGGTTCCATAACTTTGATAGGGGGCTTTTATGCGCAACACCACTTCTTTTCTCTCGAAGGACTCGCCTTGAGATAAAGCCCACACCTCACGGGTGTGCTCAGGCAGGACTTCCGCGAGCAGAGCTTTAGCCTCCTCTATGCCACACAGAATACCGGCGCGGCGAGGGAATACCTCCATAGTTGCGACTGGATCAATGCCCTCTTTTTTCAATATTTCCACCGTGCGTGGAAAATAGATGTCGGCGGTTTCTCCACTCAACCATGAATCGCGAATCTCGAAAAGAGGCGCGGGAACCTTGACTAGGGGTTTGACGAGCCTGGCTCCCAACACCTTCTCCATATAGTCCAGGGCAAAGGAGTGGGCCTTTCTATCGAAGGAAGCAACACAATCAACAGGGACCTCAACTTCGTAGCCTCTATTTCTGGCATCAGCTACTGCCTGTAGAACACAGATATGTGTGGTGACGCCGCAGATGGCTATCGTTTCGGGCCTGATTGTCTCCAGTCTCTTGTCCAGGACAGTGCCGTAGAAACTGCTGAAGGTTCTCTTCGGGATTATCTCACCCGGATACTGCGAAAGCTCAGGTATAAGTTCAGCTTCCTCAGTACCTTCAATGCAATGGGCCGGGAACATTCTGAACTCCGGGGCGTCGGGCACATGGCGGTCACATGCATAGAAGATTTTCGAGCCGTGGCTTAGCTCTCGCTCCAGCAGTTTTTGGATACCGGGTATGATCTTACGCGCCTCGCTGCCGCAATAAAGCGGATAACCTTCCTCGAGGAAGCCGCGTAACATGTCCGATACGATTACGACTCTGGCCATGGCATCACCAATGATCGGGCTCCGGCCTATAGTTCTTCTGTAGGAGGGCAATGTATTCTTCTAACAAAGAGGCTGCCTCTATGAAGTCCGCTCTCATCAAGCCCTCCAGAGTGTCCTGGAGCATCCTTAGTTCGCCGTCGATCTGTGAGGCCAGATTACAGGTGTTGCCGCAGCAAGAACCCCACTCTGCCCTTGCCAGGTGAGATTCCTTTATCCTTATCATGCTCTCTAGATCGGCAATACACTGCGCCTTCTTCTCCGGGTCAGCTATCTTCTCCCTGAGTGACATAACGCTCCTCATAGCCTCCCTACTGACCATCAGCATTTCTCACCTCCCACATGGAAACCCTAAATCCTAATATCTAAATCCTAGGCAAATTCCAAATCCTGATTTCAAGTTCAAGAGGCTCGCATTTCGGACCTGCAGTTCTGAGCTTTGATACGAAATCCAAATCCCTAGAGTTTGGGATTTGGAGCCTAGTGCTTCGTGTTTGCCCTTTCAGTGCCTGAAGTGGCGAACGCCAGTGAGTACCATGGCTACATTATGCCTGTTGGCCAACTCGATTACCTCTGCATCTCTTACGGAGCCACCGGGCTGGATGATGGCGGTAACCCCGCCCTTAATGGCAAGTTCGGGGCCGTCAGTGAAGGGGAAGAAGGCGTCTGAGGCCAGCACGCTGCCTTTGGCCCGATCACCGGCTCTTTTCAAAGCCAGCTCTACGCTCACCCCCCGGCTTGGGTGTCCGGCACCCCTGCCCAGCAGAGCATTATCCCTGGCGATAGCTATGGCATTGGATTTTATGCCTTTAACCGCTTTCCAGGCAAAGAGCAGGTCCGATAACTCGGCATCTGTAGGCTGGCGACTGGTTACCACGCGCGGGCTGAGCTCTGGTTCGGTCAAAGTGTCCGGCGTTTGCGCCAGAAAGCCGCCCCTGACCTGGCGAAAATCGAGGAGCAGATCAGAAGGCGAGGAACGATTATAAGGAGCAACTCTGATAAGGCGCAGGCTCTCCTTTCGTGTTAGTAATTCCAGCGTTTCCTTGACATAGTCCGGAGCAGCAACGGCGTCGTAATGGGTCTTATCTATCTCTCGAGCGGTAGACAGGTCAAGAGTTCGGTTGCTAGCCACTATGCCGCCGAAGGCGGCGATAGGGTCACCAGCCAGGGCGCGCTTATAAGCCTCGGCCAGATCATCATGGGAGGCGAGTCCGCAGGGATTAGTGTGCTTCATTATGGCAATGGTGGGAGAACTGAAGTCGGCCAGCAAGTTCAGAGCAGCATCCAGATCGAGGAGATTGTTGAAGGAGATCTCGGGTCCGCCCAGCTGTTCCAGGGCTGCCAGACTGTCTTGCCTTTGTCTCACCCCGATAGATCGGGGTTCAAGGTAAAAGGCAGCTTGCTGATGAGGATTCTCCCCGTAGCGGAGCCCCCGGGCTTTCTTCAGGGCGATGGTCATATCTTCGGGGAAGGCTTCCTCGCTCAGGTATTGAGCGATGGCTGTATCATAGAGAGCGACATGCTGGAACGCTTTGCGGGCCAGTCTTCTCCTATACTCTGAATCTATGCTGCCCTGGCGGAGCTTCTGGAGGATTGCGCCGTAATCGCGTGGATCGACTACTACCAGTACGGAGGGGAAGTTCTTGGCTGCGGAGCGAAGCATTGTTGGTCCGCCGATATCGATGTTCTCTAGCGCCTCGTCTAAGGAGACTTCGGCCTTGCTTACTGTTTCCACAAAGGGATAGAGGTTCACCACCACCATGTCAATCGGTTCGATGTGGTTCTGTGTTAGCTCCGATAGATGCCGGGGAAGGTCCCGTCGGGCTAAGATGCCACCATGCACCGCGGGGTGTAACGTCTTCACCCGGCCGTCGAGGATCTCCGGAAAGCCGGTGAGCTCCGAGATACTGTGCACTGCCACTCCAGCGGCCTCCAGGGACTTCTTGGTCCCACCGGTACTGAATATCTCAACATGCAGGTCTTTCAGACCTCGAGCAAGATCGACGACACCCGATTTATCCGATACACTAACTACGGCGCGCACAGAGCCTCCTTCAATCTATTATTACTCGTTCCTCACCCCGTGCCTTGATTATCTCCCCGATAATCTTAGCCTGGGGCAAGGTACTGGCAACCTTGGCCACCTGCTGCGCTGCACAAACGATAGTCATGCCCATCCCCATGTTGAACACCTGGTACATCTCCTCTTCTCCTATGTTGCCGGTTCTCCGGATGAGTTTGAATATAGGAGGTATGTGCCAGGAATCCTTATGCAGATGAGCGGCTAGGCCTTGAGGCAGGACGCGGGGTATGTTGCCCGCAAAGCCTCCACCGGTAATGTGAGCCATTCCTTTAATCAGCGGCAGGGCTGGCTTAAGTTGCGGATAGTAGCAGCGGTGGGCCTCCAGAAGTTCTTCACCGAGGCTCCTTTCTAGTTCAGGATGAAATCCGTTCAAGCACGAGGGGTTAGCGTCTATATCAAAGACTCTTCTCACCAACGAATAACCATTGGTGTGCAAGCCGGATGAAGGCAGGCCGAGGATGACATCATCGGGAATAATGGAACTGCCGTTGATGATGTTCTTCCTTTCTACCACTCCCACAATGAAACCTACCAGGTCGTAGTCTGTCTGAGAGTACACGCCGGGCATCTCGGCGGTCTCACCGCCAATCAGTGAGCAGCCGACTTCCCGGCAGGCCTGCACTATGCCCGAGATGACAGCTTCCACTTGCTTAGGTTTGAGTTTGCCCATGGCAATGTAGTCGAGGAAGAAAAGGGGCTCCGCCCCGCAACAAAGGATATCGTTCACACAGTGGTTGAGGATGTCGATGCCCACGGTATCATGCTTGTCCAGAAGCGAGGCTATTCTGAGCTTGGTGCCCACCCCATCAACGCTGGAGACCAAGACCGGCTCATCATATTGCTTGAGCTGGAACATACTGCCGAAGAGCCCTGAACCGAGGACTTCGGGTCCGAAAGTGGTTCTGGCTTGCTGTCCGAGTGTTGTCTTTACCTGATCGGCAAGATGGATGTCTACACCAGCGAGAGCATAGGCCGTCTTGCCAGCCCTGGTCCTGTCGGGGCCGGTTCTTCTAGAGGCGGATTTCACTGAGTTCCTCCTGAGGCGACGCTTCCAGAGCCAGTTTGTCCATTTCTATTTGGACGGGAACGGGATATGCTCCGGTGAAGCAAGCAAGACAGAAGATATCTCTGGGCAAACCCACAGCTCGAATCAGGCCGTCGAGGCTGAGGTATCCCAGTGAATCAGCGCCGAGATATTCCCTGATTTCCGGGATGGTCTTTCTTGCGGCGATGAGTTGCCATCTAGCTGCCATATCCACACCGAAGAAGCACGGGTAGCGGATCGGAGGAGCACAGATGCGGAGATGAATTTCTGTGGCCCCTGCTTTCTTGAGCAGGTTAACCACATGAGGAGTAGTTGTGCCACGAACAATGCTGTCATCGACCACCACTAGCCTTTTCCCGGCAATGATGCGCGTAAGGGGATTGAACTTCAGCTGCACGCCAAGCTCCCGTATCCTCTGTTCAGGCTCGATAAACGTACGTCCTACATAGCGGTTCTTGAGCAGGCCTTCGCAATAGGGAATTCCAGAGGCATTGGCATAGCCAATGCCGGCCGCAGTAGCTGAGTCAGGAATGCCCATGACGAAATCAGCATCAACGGGGTATTCTTCAGCCAGTATTCTGCCCATGTCTTCCCTGGTCGGGTAGAGCAGTTTGCCCTGGATGACGCTGTCGGGACGGGCGAAATAGATGTATTCAAAGATACACAGGGCCTTCTTGCCATCCTCGTTTTTGAAACTCTCGACTCCTCGGCTATCAATGATCACGATTTCCCCGGGTTCGATCTCCCTGATGAACCGGGCGCCTATGTGGTCTAAGGCACAGCTTTCCGAGGCGATAGTCCGTCCGCTATCAATGGCTCCGAGACAGAGGGGACGGACACCAAAGGGGTCACGAACTCCGATCAGCTTGTCTTTAGTCAATATGACCAGGGAATAGGCTCCCTGCAGGCGGCGCATGGCATGTTCCGTCTTTTTCTGCCAGTTCTGGCCGGGAGAGGCCAGAACCAGATTAGCAATGACCTCGGAATCACTGCTGGTATGGAACTGATAGCCGCGCTCCTGGAGTTCATCGCGGAGCGGCTTGGAGTTGGTGATATTGCCGTTATGCGCCAGGGCAATGGTCAACCCCTCTGATTTGGCTATGATGGGCTGGGCATTCACCGGTCTGCTTGAGCCCGTGGTGGAGTAGCGGTTGTGCCCGATGCCGATGTGTCCTCTGAGTGCAGCGAGGTCGGTTTCCGTGAATGCCTGGGAAACTAGCCCCATGCTGGCGTGCACTTTTATCTCGTTGCCGTCAGACACAGCG
>JAUWOB010000084.1 GCA_030612345.1 Dehalococcoidia bacterium
GCCACCAGGGTCTCTACTGCCCCGAGCCGATAGTCGAAAGGCCGGAGCCCCGGTCTTATTACCTAACCCCCGGCGCTGCCGGAGACGATCAGGTTGTACGTGACGGGCGGAATCGCCCCGAAGTTAGCGATGATGGAATAATTGCCATGCATATTGATGATAGTCGTGGGAGAAGTGATATCCGCGATGGTACCCAGATTGCCGCTCCAGTTGACGAACCGATAGCCACTGGCCGGTGTCGCCACCAGGTTAACCAACGTTCCAATGCCATAGACATAAGTACCCTCACTCGGAGCCGTGACCGAACCCCCGGACGTGCTGGACACAGTCAGGTTGAACTGCTCAGGCGGAATCACCTCAAAGTTAGCCCTTATCCTGTAGTTGCCATGCACACTGGTGATGATGGTGAAGGGCGAGGTGACATCGGCAATGGGAGCAGCACCCCCACTCCAGGCCACAAACCTGTAGCCTCTCTCAGGAGTCGCCACCAGGTTGACCTCCGTGCAGAAATCATATTGGAAAGTCCCCTCACCGGGAGACGTTACCGAACCCCCATCCGTACTGGAGAATGTGACGTCATACTGAGTCATGCCGCAGCCAGCCATTGCGGCGATCAAGGCTACCGTAAGCCAAAAGGTGCCAACTATTTTCACATAATGGTCTTTGTTCGAACTAAGCCGCATCTTAATCTTCGCACTCCGCTTCACCTTGCTTGTCCTCCGCCACCGACAAGGTGATTCTTCTGCTGGCCCATTCGTGTCCAGTGCCTGGAGACCCCACGTAAGCTCGCGCACCGGTTTTCACCGGGATGCACGCTACGCTTTCACCCTACCTCGCTACTGGCAATGGTTCGGCTCTCCTGAGATTGCCGTCTGTGATTCATGATATATCAGCCCCCCCACAGTGTCAATGCTCAGTCTCTTCGCATGACAAGAGGAGTTCTCAGATCGTCAGGCAGAAGGGGCGGACCATCCCTGCGCTGGAATGCCGAATCCTGCTTTCATTCCGGTCTGGAACAGCTATTGCGTGTTTCTCGTCGTTCTTGCAGGCCAAAGTCGCTACGACTATACTATGCCGGCAAGCGATCGTTGACCCATCTCGCTTCACGCCCGGCCTCTTGGCGTCGATGTCTTCACCTTGATACCGACCGGACAATGGTCAGAACCCATTACATCGGGCATTAAGAATGCCTCCGAGACCAGTTCCAATACGTTCTCGGTCACAAAGAAGTAGTCGATTCTCCAGCCCACATTTCTTTGCCTCGCCCTCGACTTAGGGTCCCACCAGGTATACTGGCCTGGCTCGTGATTGAAGTGCCGGAATGCGTCAACATACCCATGCAAGGTGAGTTTGTCGAGCCATGCCCTCTCGATAGGCAGAAAGCCAGAGACCTTCTCATTCTCTTTCGGTCGGGCTAGATCTATCTCCTTGTGGGCCGTATTGAAATCCCCACAAACAATAAGCTTCTTACCTTCCTGTCTAAGTGGTTCCACGAAGTCAAACAACGCATCGTAGAAGTCCAGCTTGTATTTCAACCTGGCCTCATCCCTTTTCCCGTTGGGGAAATACACATTGAAGATGGTAAAGTCAGGATACTCGGATATTATGACCCTGCCCTCAACATCGAATCTCGGGATTCCCAAACCATACTCAACCCTGGCCGGCCTTTCTCTTGTGAAGGTAGCAACACCGCTATAGCCCTTCTTTTCCGGATGGCTCCAATACACATGATAGCCATGTGGTTGCCTCAGATCCTCGCCAATTTGCTCAGGATTAGCTTTGGTCTCTTGAAGACACAGAATGTCAGGCGATTTTCTATACAGCCACTCCAGAAAGCCGTTTCTCACGGCTGCCCTGATGCCATTAACATTCCAGCACAGTATCTTCTTGTCCTCCATGGCGAATACCGATACCCTCCTGCTGACGAACCCGGTTGCCCTATCGCAGTCAGACAACTCGCCGGAATGCCTGCCCACTGGTCACGCAGCCAGTACGCCAGCGCCAGCCATGCCGCGTCACTTCTGTTCCGTCATCTCGGCAGTTCCTGGTCCATCCTGTACCCATGATCCGGCATCCGCCTGCCGTCAATATAGACTGTTCTATCGACTATCTGCACACGCCCGCGGGCCAGCAGGGCATGCACAGCAAATGGATAGACCTCCCAGTCTCCCACCTTCTTGAGCGCGCCCTGAAGGCTTTCGCATAGTTTTTTCATGGTTGTCTTTTGCTCCGCATCAGCCAGACTTTCAAAACCATCATAACTGGTGACAGCATGCTGTCTGGCAAACCTCACAATTCCCTCGAATCCGGCGATTAGCCCCCTGGTTCCTTCTGACTCCAGCGCTCCAAGTGCTCTGATTATGTCAAGAGGCCTGGACTGAGCTAACACGGGTCCTGTGTCTTCTCCCTTATCAACGATAAACACGGTTGCTCTTATCTCTTTGTCGCCAGCTAGAATTGCCTTGGCAGTAGGTATCCAGTGCAAACCCGCATGCCCTTTCGTGGTATCCCCTGGATGGATATTCAGGATTCTCGGATAGTACCTGTCTATCGTCCAGTCAGTTAGCCACTGGTCATAACCAGCCAGGCAGATCAAGTCGGGCGCCTTCTCAATTCTGTCTTCTATGAGACGCCACACATCTTGCTCGTACCTAACCCTCTGCGCACAATTCCTGGGAATCCTGGCCGAACCGTATTTACTTCTGGCATCCTGTAAATATGGCAAGTGGCTTAGCTCTATAGTAATATGCTTGTTCGCTCTAGCTTTCTCCACACCTCCGCAATCAGGCCTATTCGTGAACACAATATAGTCGTGATCGGGATCCCATTCAACAATCTTCTGGTAGTTCGTACCCGAACCCGAAACGAAGCAGACAATCGCCATTCTGCCTCCAGGCAGACCGGGGTTATGGATCATCGTTTCCGTCATTCAAAGATCAGGTGACCATATAAGACTGATCATGTTCCCTTGGACTCCCGACACCTGAGGCGCCCGCGGACCATGCCTCTGTGGCACGATCACTGCTCCCTCAAGCTCTCCAATGTCGCGGCAGAGGGCTTGTTCGGAATAATGGCCACGGTTTGCCCGTCGTATTCGAAAACCTCTTTATCATCGTTGTTGATCTCGCCAATTATGGCAGCAATGCCGTTTCTGGATCGGATGGCCGCCACCATCTCATCCGCATCAGTTGGAGAGACCTGGAGAACCATCCTGGCTTGAGTCTCGCAAATCAGGATTTCTTCGGCGCTAAGCCCCTCCACCCTGACCGGCACCGCCGACAAATCGACTCTCGCGCCGAAGCCACCGTATCTAGCCGACTCGCAGACTGCTGCCCCTATGCCGGCGGCTCCCAGATCAGAACAGGCATGAATCCTGCCTGCCTGGAAGGCAGCCAAAGTGGCTTCCAAAGTCGTTCTTTCTTCCTCGAAAAGAGCCTTGGCCGGTCTCATCTCTCTGACTAATCCAGCTCTGAACAGTGTATCGTTCCCATCATCGGCGGTCTCACCGATGAGGATGATCTTGTCCCCTGCTGCTTTGGCGGGCTTGGTAAGCGGTTCTTCCGTAACTAACTGGCCAATGACCGCAACAACTACTGCCGGGACGATGTCACTGAAAGAGGTCGAAAGGCCTCCTCCAATAATGAAGACATCCATGGCGGCACACATGTCTCTTATCCCCCGAACCATCAGGTCGAGCCTTTCCTGACTTGTCATTATCCTGCATTTTCCACAGGTGCACTTGCCTGCAAAGCCACACGGTCCTACTATCACTTCCTGTTCTAGTGGTCTGGTTCCGATGAAATCCAGGAGGAAAAGGGGCCTGCCTCCCATGGCCGTGATATCCCGCATGGCACCACCGGCTCCTGTGGCGGCGGCATCGTAAGGCCTTGGCACACAGGGAGAACAATGGCTTTCCTGTTTCGCGACAAAATAGCCTTCGCGCCCCGGCATCCGGAATACGGCAGCATCATCTCCCGGCCCTACAGCCAATGCTCCCGGCCACTTCCGACCGACCATCCGGTTTAGCTCATCAAACGCTTTGAAATCAACTGCCTGATCAATGTTGTGATGTAGGTGGGCGAATAAGGCGTGCATTAAAGCTCTCTCAATTGTGTTCATCTCTTGCCTCCGTTAAATTCTCATTTCATGGTGGCTTTCTGCCTGTCGCCGAGGTCAGAATGCTACTGATACTATGTCGGATGTCAGAGCCAAAAACAAATGCAGCGGTTCGACCCTGTCCGCTCATATTGTACTTGATGAGCAAGAAGTTTCAAAGTACAGGGATTGTCCGCTTGCCGAAAACTCCCGGGGCGGCCAGAATATGATAGCTCTCTTCCCCCGAACTCGCGGCGATAGTGACTTGCGCAGAATTCTGCTACACTCTGCTTACCCAAAATGAGCACAAGGACGAAGCTAGGGACCTGAAGAAGTATGAGGTACCGATTGAAAAGCTTCGCTGGGAATGCGACCCCAAGCTCTTCGATTTTGAGTGTACCGGGGACTTGGCCCCGCTTCGGGAGTTCATCGGTCAGGAGCGAGCAACGCGGGCAGTAGAGTTCGGCATGAACATGGCCAACAGAGGGTACAACATCTACGTTGCCGGCCTCACCGGGACGGGAAAGACGCGCATGGTGAAGGCCTACATAGAAAGGATTATCAAGGAACGAGCAGCACGGGGGCAGACTTTCGACCTGGATGATTGGTGTTACCTTTACAATTTCAAGGAGTCTGACAGTCCTCAAATAGCCAGTCTGCCTCAAGGTAAGGGCAAGGCGTTCCGCCAAGAGATTACCGGCCTGCTCAACAAGATTCGCCACGGACTTGGTCGAGCTTTCTCCAGCGAGGAGTACAAGAACCAGAAACAGAAGACCCTTGAAGAAGTGCAGGCTCAGCAGCAAAAGCTATTTGAGGAGATATCCAGCGAAGCCCACAGCAAGGGCTTCATCCTGCAGATGACTCCCTCCGGCCCGGCCTTGATTGCCATGAAAGACGATCGCCCCATGCAAGAACAGGAGTACCTCGCTCTCGAAGAAGATGTCAGGAAGCAACTGGAATCCAGGCAAGCCAAGTTGCGCAAGAAACTGAAGGCAAGCTTTGAGACTGCCACCAGCCTGCAAACGAAGGCCG
>JAUWOB010000088.1 GCA_030612345.1 Dehalococcoidia bacterium
CGACTTCCTCCCATTCCCGCTTCCCCTTTTCCACGAACTCGTTGTAAGCTCTGTCTCCTACGACCGCTACCTTTGTACCCCATACAATCGCGTCAAGGACGTCGATAGGCCAACCATTGAAGAACCTCCGGTGCAACGCATCAAGTCGCTCTCTGACCATATCATTTGGAAGAAAGCGCCTCAAATCATCCACTTTAGCTAGCCCGATGGCAGTGAATTCAGTCAAGGCATACTGCAGCTCATACTCCCTGAGCTCTCTGCCCATGAGTTCGTAGAGAATGATGCCAACGGTTTGCTTGGTCAACGGATCTCCGCTATTGGCCGCGCCTGATGGTTCCACCTGCTTTGACAGTTCATCACGTATGTCCTGTGCGGTCTGATCCATCACCGCAAGATGGTCAGCAAGTCGTCGTGACAGCTTCTGGATCACTGGAGGAAGCGCTTCGCTGCTCTTATATATGTCCTCATGGACGAAGATCGCCCAACTGTCCTCGAGCAGCGTCCTTACCTGGATCTCGCACGGGACCTTATAAGTCTTGCCCTTGAACTCGACTTCCACATAGACGACGAAGTGAACCGCCCGATATCCACTCTCAAGAGGTGTTGCGATGTAGTCCTCGCAAGTCGATGGGTCAAACTCAAGCTTGGAGGATGTCTTGATCTTCTCGATTAACGTCTCAATGTCTGACAAGTTGGGCACAACAACTCGTATACCGACCACGTCCAGTATCTTGTTGAAGACTTGCTCCGGCTGTATTGACTTCTCGTGTGCCTTACGCTTGAGGCTGTCTAACATCTTAAGCCTGAACTCCGGCGGACGAGCCACTCTGAACAGTCCTTCCGCCACGAAATCTTTGATGATATCGGTAGTACACTCCACTGCTTGCTTCATGGCACGCTCGTAGATTACCTTCTTCTCTTCGTACAACTCATCTATGTCGCCAAGTTTCATCGCGCTAGAGACTCCTTAGACGCTGTTATCCGCCAGCCACTTAACTTCTATACTTGAACTTTATTGTCTGGTCAAACCTTGCTTCACTCACGAACTCAGTCCTGCCAATCGTTCGGGAGTATAATGTGAAGCGGTCATGGTTGTCAACATCTATTGGAAATCGTTGATTTCCCAGTTTAGCAACGAGGCTTTCAACATAAGAACACATGTGCTATAAGATACATAGTGGGGTGGATAGAGGAATGGTGGCGCATACGGGATTCGAACCCGCTATCTCCTCCTTGAGAGGGAGGTGTCCTAAGCCCCTAGACGGATACGCCTTCTCATCTCCTCGCTATCTCAACAGGCAGCGTCAGCCTATATCTTCTCTATCCTCTCCACGGCTTCTCGGGCTGCATCGCCCAGAGTCGAAACCTCACGGGCCAAGGCAGCCTCGCATCATCCTCACCTCGCAGCCGGTATTACTGGCAAATCAATGTGTGAGGGATAGTCTGACTGATGATAGATAGTCTGTACCGCCGGCACACCCTGGGCGTCTTCACCAAACGCGTTGCCTGTATTCATGTTGCGGTCGATCCGAGGGAAATTGCTGCTCGAAATGTCTATTCGGATGCGATGCCCTCGGCGAAAGACAATACTTGTGACTGCCAGGTCGATGCAATACTCGTAAACCTCTCCAGGGTTGACAAGCTCAGGTTGGATGATGGACTTGCGGTATCGAGCTCGAATGCATCCTTCTGCCACGTTGTAAGCGGAGCCATCTGGATAGACGTCGATCAGTTTTGCCGTGAAATCGGTATCTCTCGCTGATGTGGCGGCAAAGAGATGGAGGATAAGAGGTCCGGTAACCTCGATATCCTCATCAAGATCAGGCGTTGTATAGCATAGTACGTCGCTACGTTTCTCAACGGGAGTCTGGTCAAAGGGCCCCGGCACCAGCCTGCCTATAGTAAGATTTCGGCCTCCTAGAGTCGGAACGGGGAATCGCGGGTCATAAACGAATATATCCGGTGGTTCTGCGTCGGGCTCGTCCCTGCTTAACAGGCCATCGCCAGCAGCGGTATTTGACTGCCCCCTGCTGTGAAGGAAGAAGCGCTGCCATTCAGTTTGGGGCAGGGGCCAGGTATCAGCATTCTGCCATCTGTCCCTGCCCATTACAAAGTAACGTACAGCGGGTATGTCAACGTCCATCCCCCGCAGATACTTGTCAAAGAACGCTATGTGCCTCTCATGTAGAGCGGGTGTTAGAACAGGAGTTACAGGGCCAAAATTGAGACCGCCAAGGAAAGGCGGCAAGATGAACCCGTGGGCCCAGGGCCCGCAGAGTAGGTGTTGCCCCTCTCGGGCACGCTCCGAGCCTCCCTTCTCACGCATGTTGAGGAAATTCTTGAACATGCTTCCAGCACTGACGTCATACCAGCCAGTGCAATGGAAACAGGGAACCTTCACCTTAGCGTAAGACCAGTAGAGATACTCTTCGGAATCCAGGGCAGCGAAGGCAGCCTCTGACGCTACCCAGGCTTCCAGAAGCTGAGAGAGGCCCTCGAACTGAAAATGCGGAATGTCTTTGAGTGGGAGGTAATTGCACACTTCGTCAGGATTGAATTGGGCTCGTTCGATCATCTCCCGCATTTTGGAGACATCTTTGCCCTGCTTCTCCATCCTATCGATTATGTCAGGAGCCAGGAACGCAAGCATGCTTACAGTGAGTTCCAACTCCATCGGGCCGCTCCTCCTCGTTTCGCTAACGCGACCTGCTTGGACCATAGAAGGGGCGATGGCCTTCAGGTGGGGGGGCCTTCCATTGCGGTTCGCCATTGGACAGCGCCAAGGAAGGAAGCACCAAACATACCGACATTTCCATCACACCATGGTTCGGCTGCCACCCATTCTACCGTGTCGTGACCGTCGGCACCCTTCGGCAACCTGAGGGGTGTGTATTCACCTTCCGAAGCGAACCGGCCTCGGACATCCTGTATGACTACGGCGTATCCTGCAAAAGCGGCGTTCACAACTGATAGGAAATCGCCACTTCCAGGCATCCCCAATTTATCGTACTGGGTACGAGCTACGATGGCGGGGTGTTTGTCAGTGTCATCTGGCCTGTAAATATCAGCTCGCAAAATGACACCGTCACGCATTGCCATAGGGACATCTCTATCGATACGGATTGAACTACTCATGGTTTCCTCCTTCTGGTCAGCCCTGGCATCACTACCCCCGCCCTAAATCCGCCTGGATGCGCCCATGGAGTCGTGTCAGCCAGGCGTGAAAATGGGGCTGTTAGAAAAGTTGATTAGCTATTTGTTAGCTTTTTCCTGTTATGTATACTCGAAGAAGGCCAGTTTAGCTTCAAAAAGCGGAGTATATAGATGAATGGTGGCGCATACGGGATTCGAACCCGTGATCTCCTCCTTGAGAGGGAGGTGTCCTAAACCCCTAGACGAATGCGCCTTTTTGTCCTATTGAGTATATCACGTTAAAGAAGCTCAAGGAAACCCTCGCGGCCTGGCGGCCACAACCAGGCTACCAATATAAGTTGTCATGCTGCGGAGCGAAGCGACGAAGAATCTGGAGCAAATCAGCCAGGGAGTCAACTGCTGCAGATATACAGAGATTCTTCGCCGGAGACTGCCCTGAGCACCATGAGATTCTTCCCCTTCACTCTGTGCAGGGTCAGAATGACAGGAAGCAGAAGGAGCTCAGAATGACAGGAAGCAGAGGGAGCTCAGAATGACAGGAAGCAGAGGGATCTCAGAATGACACATTATCAATAGAAAAACGGGAACAATGTTCCCGTATCTTATCTTCTTGGCTGGCTATCAAAGAAAAAGCCAAGAACTAACCGCCAGCCGCGTATCGAATTATGCACTCAAAGGCTGCTTGGCGCAATCACCCGAGTTGACAGCCAGGTGATATAGGCATACTATCTGTGCCAAGAACGATAAGGATTACATTATTGTGAGCTCAAATGGGAAATCTCGGATATACTAGGAGGTGAAAAATGTGGGATGCGTCGAAGTGCGACCTGTGTGGCGACTGCTTGGTGAAATGTTTATATGTGGACTATGACAAGGAGAAGGCTGTCGCCGATATAAAGGCGCTCATGGAGGACAAAGAGGCCGACATTCTGCATAAGTGCATCACGTGCTGCGCCTGCAGCGAGTACTGCCCCACCGGGGCCGATCCCTTCGACCTTATCCTTAAGATGCTGGAAAAAACACGCGCCTTCCCGGTAAGTCAGGAGATGGTCGGCTTTTTCGAGGGCGCTTTCGCCATCCCCAATGAGCTGATACCGGGCGATCCTGATAAGCCCGTTCTCTCCCTCTGTATCATGGAGCACTGGATGCCCGATAAAGCCCTCGACAGCCAGTTGTTCCACGGCCTCACTGTGGTCAAGGGAGGTGAATACTTCTGCCTCATCGGCTATGTGCATCTCGGTCTGGAGAGCCCCATCGAGAAGAAGGCCCAGAAGTTCATCGACAAGCTAGCCAGTCTGGGCAAGGACATAGTCTTCCTCCATGATGACTGCTACGCTATGGTGAACGCCAAGGTCAAGGACTACGGCATCACTGTACCTTTCAGTTACATGCACCTCTTCGAGTACCTGCGCAACTACCTCAGGGACCATCAAAGCAGCATCACCAAGCTGGGCAAAAAGGTCGCATATCATCGTCCCTGCGCATCGAGGTACACTCCGGAGAAAGACGCTTTCCTCGACGAAATCTTTGAGCTTATCGGTGTCGAGCGACCACCACGAAAATACGAACGGGAGACCGCCCTCTGCTGCGCTGCGTCCATCATTCGCGTTTACCCTGAATTGGCGGCGGAAGTTCAGGCGAAAAATATCAACGATGCCATCGATTGTGGCGCTGATGCCATAATAACCTTATGCCCCATGTGTGACCGCGCGCTG
>JAUWOB010000001.1 GCA_030612345.1 Dehalococcoidia bacterium
GCGGCTATCAGCGTCTTCCTCATGTTTCACCTCCATATTCCTGCATTCTTGGTTGTCCCTTCGCTTATGTACCCTCCCGAGGCCTTTCACCTATCAAGACTGGCACTCTATTTGCAGTCCCTTCTCGGCGGGAACCAAGTCCCCCCTGCCGAGCTCTGACAAGGTCTGCCCAAGAACATTGACCTTGTAGTAAGAGTAGCACGCATTTGTTAATATCCCGTTAATTCTCACTGCCGGCAAGAGGAAATCACTCAGTTCGTGGAAAACTGACGTGCCGTGACGCGAAATCGTCGCTCTCCCTCGGCTACCTCCTGCCTCCAGACTTTCATGCGGGCCTCAAACGCATTTCAAATGGCACGCATCAGATGATTGGATGACAGGGCTGTTTCCCTGTGCACTTAATGCCTTGCACCTGATCATACGTCTGAGCTTTGTCACTTCTCGTTGTTAAGAAGACAACAACCGGGTGATTACGTTCCAGCCCGGCAAGAATCAGGCCAAGAACCATTGAAAGCTGTTAGTGAGGACGGCAGGCTATTTGACCTGTGCTACAATGAAAGCGATGACCGCTGGCCTGTTGTCGCAAGGTTGGCAGTCGAGCTTTCCGCGGGAGGGGCCCACCGAACTCGTAATGGCGAAGCTTGTCAAGCAGATGTGGTAATCCGCATTCGGTACTGCTTCCCGGGTTTGGAGATATCGCCGGTGTAATATTCCACGTCACGCGGCTTGGGGCGCAATATGACTAGCAGGCGGAAGAGAAGACAGTCCGAACGCAGGCTTGCCAAAGCTGGCAGACGTAATCCGACCACGATTTGGACTATCCTGATTATCGCCCTGGTGGTCGTGGCGGTCGGCCTGGCCCGGACTTGCCGATAACCCTAGGGCAGGAAAAATGCATCACTGTTAATCCACAGTCACCTGCTGGGCGACTGGAGCGACTCTTCTAGGGTGCGCTGTTGTCTAGATTCCCCTTCCCGCCACGCCGATGTTACGGGCAATCACGATGCGTAGTATTTCCGACGTTCCCTCCCCGATCTCAAGCAGCCTCTGGTCCCGATATAGTCTCTCGACTTCATAGTCCTTCATCAGCCCGTATCCTCCATGGAGTTGCACCGCGTGATGGACACAGCGACGCATGACCTCGGAACAAAACAGTTTTGCCATGGCCGCCTCCTTAGTAATGGGACGCCCATTTTCCCGTAGCCAGCAGGCCTTGTAGAGCAGATTCCTGGCTGCCTCGATCTCTAAGGCCATGTCGGCCAGCTTGAAAGCGTTGACTTGAAAGGAAGCGATCGGCCGCCCGAACTGGATGCGCGAATTCGCGTACTGCAAGGCCAGTTCGAAAGCCGCCTGAGACCCGCCCAATCCCATGGCGCCAATGCTGAGACGCCCACCGTCCAGTGTCGCGAGCATCTGACGGAAGCCATCCCCTCTTCTACCCAGAAGGCTTTCCTTCGGTACGACGCAATCGTCGAAAAAAAGCTCACCCGTGTTAGACGCTCGCCACATCATCTTGTCCTTCATCTCCTTGGCTGTCAAGCCAGGTGTGCCGCTGGGAACAATAAAGCAGCTGATCTCTGGCTTGCCATCCTCATGCTTACCCGTGACCGCCTGGACAACAATAACGCCCGTCAACTGACAAGCTGAGTTGGTGATGAAGATCTTCTGCCCGTTGATAGTCCAATGACCTGTGTCAAGTGTTGCGATGGTTCGAGAGCTGCCAGCGTCGGAGCCAGCGTCAGGTTCGGTCAGCCCGAACGCAGCCAGGCACTCCCCAGAGCAGAGCCTGGGAAGCCATTCTTGTTTTTGCTTCTCGTCACCGAAATAGTAGATGGGCCCGATTCCCAAGGAGTTTCCGGCAGCGATAGTAGCGGCCTGGGAACCATCGACCCTGGCCAGTTCCTCAACCGCGATTGCATACGAAACGTAGCCCATATTTGACCCGCCGTACTTCTCCGGAACAAAGCAACCCAGCAACCCCAGGTCCGCCATTTTGCGCGTCAGCTCGACAGAGAACTGCTCCTTTTCGTCCAGCTCTCGGGCCATCGGAGCAATCTCACTTTCAGCGAAGGCCCGGATCGACTGGCGGGTTAGATTCTGTGCCTCACTTAAATCGAAATCCATAAGCCATCCTTTCCAGGGATACTCTCCGTAGAGTACGCGTAAGAAGCAGCGTCTGAGGAGTCACCCGTTTATCGTGGAGCAACTTGAAGCGGTGACACTGTTGCCCTTTCTGGCTGCACTCAGTCTTGCTGTTCTTCTCGCCTCTTATAAGAGCGGACTAAGATCTGAGCACCCCTTCTTCAATAAGCTTCTCATAGCAATCCAGGCATTGGGGATTGGCCAGTGCATCTCTGTTCAGAACAGGTCTACCATGAACTATGTTTGTGACAGCACTTTCGACTTTCTTCATGTTCATAGTATACGGGATATCAGGCACCTGGATGATCATAGCTGGCATATGCCTCGGGGAAGCGTTCTCCCGCAGAGTGTTTCTGATCCTAGTCCTCAAATCGTCGGTCAGATCACATCCTTCGGCGAGTTTGACAAACAGAATGATGCGCTGGTCTCCCTCCCAGTTCTGCCCTATGGCCAGGCTATCAGCGACTTGGTCAAGTTTCTCGACCTGATTGTATATTTCCGCTGTGCCAATGCGAACGCCGGACGGCTTTAACACCGAATCAGAGCGCCCGCAGAAAGTGAACCCGCCGGTATCACCATGACGCATAACATAGTCACCATGACGCCATACGCGGGGATATACTTCGAAATAAGCCTCCCTGTATTTTCTACCGTCAGGATCATCCCAGAAATAGAGGGGCATCGATGGCGCCGCAGCCTCGCAGACGAGTTCACCCTCGCGGTCCACTATCGGCTTACCCGTTTCATCATAGACGTTCACCTTCATGCCCAAAGCAGCTCCCTGGAGTTCCCCTGCATACACCGGACTGATGGGATTGCCTGCACAGAAGCAGCCGTTGATGTCTGTCCCTCCGGAGATGGAGTTGAACCACAAATCCCCCTTGATTTGTCTATAAACATACTCGAAGCCATCACACGAGAGAGGAGAGCCGGTCTGAGATATCTCCTGTAGAGACGACAAGTCATAGTCTTTTCCGGGTGTTGCTCCTTCGCCCTTAAGGTAGTTGATGTAGCTGGCGCTGCACCCGAAAACGGTTACCTTCTCGTCCTGAAGCAATTTCCACATGGCACCACCATCAGGATAATTGGGATTGCCGTCATACAAGACCAGAGTGTTTCCTACGGCCAAAGAGCTTACCATCCAGTTCCACATCATCCAGCTACAGGTTGTAATGTAGAACAGAACATCTTCTCGTTTGAGATCCGTGTGGAGCATAAGCTCCTTCAACTGGTTGATCAGGATTCCTCCGGCTCCCTGAACCATGCACTTGGGCTTGCCGGTCGTTCCGGAGGAGAACATGACATATAAAGGATGGTCGAAAGGCAGCTGTTCAAACTGGACCTCAAGCCCCGTTTCTGCAGCCAGGAAGTCGGCATAATGCACGGAGTTAGGAACATGGCTGATGTTAGCTTTCTGTCCTGTGTATGAGGCTACTACGACCTTTTCAACGGCAGGTATTGCCTTGGCGATGCCCGCGGCATTGGACAGAGAATCGAAAGGCTTCCCCTTGTAGAAATATCCATCAACGGTGAACAAGACCTTCGGTGCTATCTGCCCAAGGCGGTCGACTGCTGCCTCCAGCCCGATATCCGTAGCACAGGAGGCCCAGGTAGCACCAATACTGGTAGTGGCAAGCATGCCGATGATTGTCTCCATCATATTGGGCATGTAGGCTGCCACCCTATCACCCGGACGGACTCCTACCTGACGAAGGGACTTCTCCAGGCGTGCCACGCCATCGTAGAGCTCCGCATAGCTGATGCTGGCTCTTCTCTGCGTTTCTCCCCTGAAGACAAGAGCGGTACGATTATCTCTATGTCTGAGCAGATTCTCCGCGAAGTTTAGCCGCGCTCCGGCAAACCATTTGGCACCGGGCATTTTGCTTACGTCATCGATGACAGAATCGTAACCTTTGGATGCCCTGATCTCAGCAAAATCCCATACCCGTGCCCAGAAGTCGGAGGGGTTGCTTACGGACCAGGCATAGAGCTCATGGTAAGAAGTACAGTTCGTGCCGTATCGTCTGGTGACCAGGTCGATAAACCTGGTCATATTAGAATTCCTTTTGCGTTCCTTCGACGGCTCCCAGAGAGGCAATCTCATGCTATCCTTGACCTCTGCATTGGTCTGGCATAGTCTACGGCCAGCGTTGAACCGGTGTGCTTGACTTGTTCTCAGGCACCCATGGACAGGCCTTGTCTGGACCAGGCCAGCCTAGAAGCTCCCCTTTGTCCTCGCTCAGTATGTCCGTCTCTACGTTCTGAGGACTTAACGATCATCCTTCGTAAGGAATCCAGTATATATCAAGAATCGTGTTGGTGGAATCTTCGGTACGAAAGCAGGCCTTCACCCTCATGCCTATCTCTGGTGTTCCGTATTGCAGATAGCCCTTGAATATGGTGCACACGCCGGGCAACTCAACGTCAATCTGGAAGTAAGGGGTAGTCATTTCTATGCCGGTGCCAGCATATTCGACACGCGCGTAGGTATGCACCGTGCCAACGATAGGCTGGGGCAGTTCCTCCCAAGTCATGGGCTGGTTGCAGTCAGGACAGTCAGCCCGCGGCGGAAGCCATAGCCCATCCTCCCCACACTCAGGATTAACACATCTGGTGGCCAGAAGTCTGCCCTCCGTCAAACCTGTGAAGAACGGTGAGAGTTTTCCATATGTATGCCTGTGGATCAAGCTCCTTGGCCACTCTATTACCTTGGCTGGTTCAGACTGAAGCACCTTTGCCGGTTTGCCAATGTATTTGGTTATCTTCTCTCCTGCAGTCATAGTTTTCTCCTTCAAAAAGCCTTCTTGAGAATGCCTACTGTTACATGCGACCCCACGCAAGCGTGAGATACCCAGAGTGCATGTTTAGCATCAGATACCTGAAGGCTCCTCCAATCTTCGGGCTTTTTCTTGCCAAAGGATTTCCAAATCTTAGGGTCGCCATGGAACTTATCATATTTGCCCTGTATTTGCCAGAGGCACTCGACTCCCTGAAAGATGCCAGTTGCCCCTACAGCATGCATGGTGCCTATCAACCCTCCGGACAGATTGGCCGGGCATTTACCGCCAAGATAGGCGTCTCCAGATTCAATATAATCAGGCTCCTGTCCATAGGGACGGAGTCCAATGTCTCCGTAGGTTTGAATGTCACTTATGGTAAATGCATCATGCAGCTCCACTAGGTCAAGCTCTTCAAGCGGGTCAGTGATGCCAGCCATTCCGTAGGCGAAATAGGCAGCAAATCGTGCTGCAGCGAAGCTCTCAAAGCCCGGCCAGCGCTGCCCCTCCTTCTTGCGCAGACCCTTATACATATCGGGTGTCTCATGTGGCAGCAATGGGATTTCCATGTCGCGGCGATCCGCTACCCTCAAGGTATGGCTCCCACCGGCGATAGAAAGCTCGCAAGGTTTATCTGTTAGCTGATAGGCAGTCTTCTCGTCGCACAGTAACATGCAGGCGGCACCATCTGTCATGGCACAGCATTCCAAGAAACGTAACGGGTAGGTTGACATCGGGCTGTTGAGGACATCCTGAATCGTGTATTTGCCCGGCTGCTGGGAATATGGAGAGTAGTAGGCGTAGAGGTGATTCTTGACAGCCACCTTGGCTCTAGTCTCCTCCGAGAGATTGTAGGCCCAGGCAAAACGGACGGCCATAGGAGCGTAGTAGGCAGCATAAATGCGGGAAAGCCTGGTCTCAAAGTCTTTGCAGGCTGCATTGGCAATGTAGTAGTTGCCGGTTCGCGTATCCACTTCGGACATGCGCTCCCAGCCTACTGCCAGAGCCACATCAGCGTATCCGCTGGCTATCGCCATAGCCGCTGTTAGCACTGTGGAGCCACCAGTAGCCCCACCAGTCTTAATACCTATATCATACATGGGATCAAGACCGAGATAGTCAGTGACCTTGGCTTCGCACAAGAGTTGGTCCTGAAAGTGGTCGGAAAAACTACCGCAGGCAAGGAAGTTGATTAATCCCTTGATTTCTACCGGAGAGAGCTTCAAATCGTTGTTCTCCAACATCTGCCGGAATGCCACCATCACTTGCTCTTCTAGCTTCATTTCCGGGCAGAACTTCTTGTATTCTGTCACGCCCCCGGCAACGGCAAATACCTTTCTGTTCCATTTCGGAATGCGCCGATTACCTTCCTTCAGAACAATCATCTACATAACTCCTTTCTCTTCTCTGTCTCTTGACAACACCAGTGCTCCTGTTAACCATAACCGCCCTCAACACAGCATCAGTGCGTTTCATTACATATGCTTTGCGAGGCCAGCGTTTCTCCAGGTGCCAGCGCCTGAGCGTCAATGCATGCCCAAGAACGACTATACCATGGGCAATCAGCTTAGGATCATCAATACCAGGCTCACCCTCTTCAGACAATTCTCAACCGCATGATTGAACGAGCATTCAATCTGCAGCTGTCGCTGAACTATATCATCAGGTACGCCTCCTGTCAACAGCGCATCGAGTCTGGCAGTAATGTCGCGGGCGAGGGAAGGGCGGGCGTTGACCGGCAGCATACTGGCGAAGCCTTTCCACCATCTCAGATTCGGCAAGGCTGCTCTGGTGAATCGCGGCCTCCAGCTTGATTCCTTCCCATAGCGGCAGCGACAGCCCTTCATAAGCGGCTCGCCGGTCGTTTCTCAGGCTGACTTGGGGATACTTCGACATGGCTTCAGCCAGCTCCAAAGCCCGCAGCAGAGCTTGTCCGTCAGGGACGACCTCTTGTACAAGCCCCATCTGGCAAGCGCGGTCGGCATCTATCACCACGCCTGTCTCTATGAGATAAAGTGCGTTGCCCAGGCCGATGATTCTGGGCAAGCGCTGCGTACCGCCACCGATGAGCGGAACGCCCCAGCGACGCGCAGGGTTGCCAAAACTTGCGTTACGAGAGGCTATGCGGAAATCACACCAGCAGGCAAGCTCCAGCCCGCCGGCCAAACAGTATCCGTTCACAGCAGCTATGGCGGTCTTTTCCAGGTCGCCAATACGGCTGATGCCCATCGGCCCCGATTCAGCAGAGCCCGGACGGCCTATGAGGCTCGCAGCGTTCTTGAGGTCTGCTCCTGAACAGAAGGAGACGTCGCCGGCGCCGGTCAGGATAAGCACATCCAGTTCCCTGGCTTCGCGGAACGATTGCAGAGCCTCAAAGAGCAACTGCGCCGTTTCACCGTCGACGCAATTATGGACCTCCGGACGATTGATGGTTAGTATGACCGAGCGACCCTTGCATTCAGTCTCTACTTTGGCCATGAGGCACCCCCTATGCAATGATTGGCTGGCCCAACTCCGACCTCCCGTTCAGTTTAGGGTACTCTTGCGCGGCGGCATTCTATCTGCGGTCGTTCTTCACATACTCAATAACGATCAGGAATAGGGCCGAGTAGTAAGTAGCCATAATAATGTACGCTGACGCCAGTATCGGCATGGCAAATTCGTTTATGGAGCGAGTCGGAGATGATGAAAGATAGAGCTCCATAGAGGACGAGCTTGCTCTCTGAAGCCCGCAGTGCTGCAAAGACACCCATCATCGTTATCACTGCGATGTAGAGGAAGACCGGTATCATCAGTTCACCCAGTGCAGGCTTCAGAATAACAGCCATCATCGCCGCATAGACAATGAGGATGGCGACAATGGGGAGTCTGGATTTCCGCTTCTTCAAGTCACGGGAGAAGGCCACTATGAAGAAAACCTGGGCAATCAAGAAGAACACGAGGCCGATGACGAAAAACCTTTCACCCTCCAAAGCCAAGGCTATATCGCCAGCCGCGCAGAAGAGGAGAGCTACAAACAAGAGCTTGCCCACGAGTCCGCTCACTGCTATCAGCATCAGGATGGAGAGAGCTATTGCTGGCATCGCCTTAACCGCAAAATGACCGGGATAAGGGGCGACTATCAGGGAGAGGACATAAATCACGGCGAATGCGAAAGAGATATAGAGCAAGCTCTTGTGGACGGTTGTTATCCTATTCATTCTGCAACGTCAATGGTGATCGTTTATCTGTGCAGACAGGCAAGGCACTTTCGTCGCTTCCTTTGACAGGTTAGTAAAGCCAGCTGAGGCAATCTGGATGGCGAGAGCATAGAAAGAGATGGTAAACTTGCCCCCAATTGGCAAATCGGGGCGAGAGGATTTGAACCTCCGACCTCAGCGTCCCGAACGCTGCGCGCTACCGCTGCGCCACGCCCCGTCTGTGTGTGCTATTATATGATGCTTCGATCATTGAGACAAGTATGGCCGTTCACCGCAGTCTCATACAGAAGAAGCAATTCGTCCTACCCCAGTGCAGGCTCTGCGACTGAAGAATCTTCGGGGTTCTTCGCATCGCCAAGGGTTACGCCGGGTAGTTGGACATTTGCATGAAGTATTGCGTCATAATAATCGATGGAGCATCAGATTGGCCATTGGCTGCTCATGGCGGGAGGACTTGCCTGGAGTTGGCGCACACTCCGAACATGGACGCTATGGCCAAGGAGGGTGTAGTTGGGCTGGTTCGCACCGTGCCTCCGGGGATGGAACCCAGCAGCGCCATTGCCTGCATGTCGGTGTTAGGTTATGACCCTCACGAGCATTACCGGGGTCGGAGTGCCATTGAGGCTCGTGGCATGGGCATACCCGTTGACGAGGGAGAGGTCGTCTTCCGCTGCAATCTGGTAGCTGTTCGCGATGGGCGGATGTGGAGCTACAACTGCGGCTCTATCAGTACCGACGAAGCCCGACCTCTTATTGCCACTTTGAACGAACAGCTTGGCAATGATACAGTGCATTTTTACCTTGGTGTGAGCTATAGGCATATATGCAAGATAAAGGGGGCGGAAGACGCCATCCTGGCCAACTGCACTCCTCCGCATGATATACACGACAAAGCTATTGACGGATTTCTTCCCAAGGGGCCGGGAAGCCAACTGCTAAGGGATCTTATGGCGCGCTCTGAGCCCATACTCCGTGACCATTCTGTGAACGTAGAGCGAAGGACTCGCGGCGATATCCCTGCCACCACGGTCTGGCTTTTCTGGGGTAGTGCGAAGCTATCTGATATGCCGGCCTTTAAGGATGTACATCACCTCGATGCTGCCATAACATCCGGAGTCGACGTCATGAGGGGTTTGGCCCGAATGACAGGTATACAGACGCTGGACATTCCCGGTGTGACCAGCGACCTGGACAACGATTACGCCGCCCAGGCCGGTGGTGCGCTGGAAGCACTGGGTAAATATGATATGGCAGTCATACACGTGGAAGCAACGGATGAGGCAGCACATGCCGGCCTGGCTAAAGAGAAAATAGAGGCTATTCAGAGGGTAGACCAGGAGATTGTGGGTCGGCTTCACTCCTGGCACAAGGACAGCCTGCGGGTGCTGATTTTGCCCGATCACTCCACGCCGGTCGAGATTCAGACTCATGTTGCTGCCCCCGTTCCATTTTTGCTCTGGGGGACAGGATTGATCCCGGCAAGTCGGGGTGGAGCGCAAAGGTTTACCGAAACAGAGGCTAGAGGCACGGGCATTTTCATCGATGAAGGTCATAGTATTATGGGCAAGCTGATAGAGTGAATCAAGGCCGACAGATGGCGCTGATAGCTCGGGGTACGACAGCAGACGGTGGTTGATGCCGATGATAATAGGAACGTAGCATGCAGCGCCATTAAGAGAGTATCAGGGGAATTGTTCAAGCAGTGCCTCAGGTTCTTGAACTGGAGCAAGAGACTTGACAACCCTGGCTTAACATCATAAGTTTATGGAAATGTATACAGTCTTCTACCAAGAGCAAGAAGAAGGAAAAGCTCAGTTAAGACAACGACTGAGTGATGACGCCGTCAGCTTGGCGATTCAGGGCAGGTGGGAGAAGGCCGAAGCGCTGAACAGGGACATTATTGAGAAATTTCCCACTGATGCCGAGGCTTATAATCGGCTTGGCCGGGCGCTGACAGAGCTAGGGGATTTCGAGCGAGCTAAGGAAGCCTATTCTAGGGCCGTGGAGCTTGCCCCTGAGAATGCTATTGCCAAGAGAAATCTCGCCCGTTTGACAAGCCTGTCGGAGTCTATGGCAGCCTTAAGTGGCAACCCTCGGGAAGCGTCAACTGGTAGAGTTCAACCTCGGAGAGTTACCCTTGATCTCTTCATAACGGAGATGGGGAAGGCTGGGGTGGTTGATCTGCATAATGTGGCTGCGCGCAACCTGCTAGCTAAGATAGGGTTTGGTGACCAGGTGAACTTAGAGATAAGAGGGCAACACCTGATTGTGAAAAGTGAGGGCGGCGAGTATCTGGGCGAAGTGGAGCCACCACAGGGCTTGCGCCTCATCAGACTAATGCGAGGTGGGAACAAATACGATGCAGCAATGCTCAGTGCAGGAGAAGACAGAGTGCAGGTGATCATCAAGGAAGTGTATCAGCATCCCAGCCAGGTGGGATGCCCCTCCTTTCCCGTTAGAGCTGCAGAGCAACTGCGTACGCGTATCAGAGAAGGTCTTCTAAGACGAGGAATCGCCGGTGATGACAGCGATGCCTTGTCGGAGCTTGCGGATCCTGAGGAAGAAGATTCCTCGGGCCCCGAAGAGGAGCCTTTGCCTGAGGGCTTCACCGTCGTCAGCGAAGATGGTGAGAGAGGAACCGAGATATGATGGAAGCCACGGTAGTCAAGCCTGTTGATATTGAACAAGAGATGAAAAGCTCCTACCTGGACTATGCGATGAGCGTCATCGTCTCGCGAGCCTTGCCTGATGCCCGCGATGGTCTGAAGCCGGTGCAGCGACGGGTCTTGTACGCTATGGACGGCCTGGGGTTGCGACACAACAGCGCATACAAGAAGAGTGCCCGCATTGTTGGTGAAGTCATGGGTAAGTACCACCCTCATGGGGATGCCCCCATATATGAGGCTATGGTGCGCATGGCTCAAGATTTTTCTCTGAGGTATCCCCTGGTTGACGGGCAGGGCAATTTCGGCAGCATTGACAATGATCCGCCGGCGGCAATGAGGTACACCGAAGCTCGCATTTCGCAAATCGCCGAGGAAATGCTGATTGACATCGACAAGAATACCATCGATTTTCTTCCCAACTTCGATGGCTCTCTGCAGGAACCTTCGGTCTTGCCCGCCCGGTTGCCCAACCTGTTGGTTGGTGGTTCCTCAGGCATCGCCGTGGGAATGACGACCAATATTCCACCCCACAACCTAGGCGAAATATGTGATGCCATCACCTATCTCATCGATAATCCTGAAGCTACTATAGAGGAACTAATGGCGTTGGTCAAAGGCCCCGATTTTCCTACTGCCGGAATAATCTGGGGGAAAGGGGGCATAGACAGCGCCTATAGTACCGGGCAGGGGAAGATCGTGCTTCGGGCCAAAGCCGACGAAGTGACGGGTAAGGGGGGCAAGAGACAAATAGTTGTCACTCAGCTTCCCTATCAGGTGAACAAAGCAACCCTGGTAGAAAGAATAGCTGCACTGGTCAAAGCGAAGAGGATTTCGGGGATAGCGGAGGTGCGTGATGAATCGGATAGAGAGGGCATGCGCATTGTCATGGAGCTCAAGAAGGAGGCCCTAACCCAGCAAGTACTCAATAACCTCTACAAGTATACAGCGATGCAATCTGCCTTCTACATCAACATGGTTGCCCTGCTTAATGGACAGCCCAGAGTGATCAATCTGAAAGAGGCACTCACCTCGTACATTGGCTTTCGGTTTCAGGTCATCACCAGGAGGTCTCAGTTTGAACTTGATAAGGCAAAAGACAGGGCTCATATCCTAGAGGGCCTGAGAATCGCCCTGAACAATCTGGACCAGGTGATCAAGATCATCCGGCAGTCTCAGACCGTGGAGGCCGCCCGTGCCGAGTTAATGTCGGCTCTAACTCTGTCACAGATTCAAGCACAGACTATCCTCGATATGCCGCTTCGCAGGTTGACCAGACTAGAGCAGGACAAGATAACCGAGGAATATGCAGCCGTGATAAAGAACATATCCTATCTCGAGGATGTGTTGGCTAACCCTCGGAAGGTATTTTCGCTTATTGCCCAGGATGCTGCGGAGCTTAAGTCCAAGTACGGTGATGCGCGACGAACTGTGGTGAAGGCAGAGGAAATCGAGGAATTCCGTACGGAAGACCTTGTTCCTCACGAGACAATGGTGGTTACCCTGACTAACAAGACGTTCATCAAGAGGATTTCTGCCAGCACTTATCGGCTGCAACGCCGTGGCGGAAAGGGCGTTATGGGCATGGTAACGCGGGGGGGCGATACGGTAAGCCACATCCTGGTAGCCGATACCCATGATAATCTCCTTTTCTTCACCAGCGCTGGCAAGGTTTACTGTCTTAAGTGTCACGAGGTTCCCGAGGATTCCTCTCGCACAGCGAGGGGAATTGCCCTGGTTAATCTACTGCCCATTGACCTGAAGGATGAGGTAAATGTAGTGCTAGCCCTAGCAAGCTTTCCCTCAGATAAGTTCTTGTTGATGGCTACGAAGGGGGGCGCGATAAAGAAGACTCCCCTAAGTGAGTTCTCGGCGATAAGGAGAAACGGCCTTATTGCTATGGGGCTAAGGAACGAAGATGAGTTGGTCTCAGTTGGAGTTGTTGCCGACGAAGATGAGGTCATCCTGGTGAGTCGAAATGGCCAGGCTATTAGATTTCAGGCCAAGAACCTGAGGACGGCATCCCGAACCAGCGGTGGCGTACGAGGTATTCGTCTTGTTGACAGCTGCGTTGTCGGCATGGGCGTTGTCCGTCCCGATGCTCATGTGCTCACAGTAACCGAGAAGGGGTTGGGCAAGCTGACCCCGGCAAGGAATTATCCTGTTCACAATAGGGGAGGTAAGGGAGTGAGGGCTTATCGGGTTAGCCCGATAACGGGCAATCTGGCTTTGGCCAAGCTTGTTTTGCCTCAAGGCTCACTGGCGATGTTATCAGCCAGGGGCAAACTGGTGAACATTCCCATGGAGCAGGTCTCGATTCAGGGCAGGGGCGGCCGAGGAGCCAGGCTAATGGGCCTGGCCGAAGATGATAGCGTGGTTTCAGCCACCTGGGTCTTCCGCCAGGACGAAGTCCCCTGAGCAGAGTAAACATAGATTGCCATAGAGAGAGAAAGAGGTGCGGCTGGAGTCCTATCTGTTCTGAGGGAGCACCTCGATTTCGCCCGGGGCAGACTCAGCGAATAGGGCCGGTGATGCATCCGGACGATGAAATGGCGCGGCTGATCACAGGAGCAGAGTAAAGGTGGGTTTTCTCCAAGAGCTAGGCTTGACCTTTGTCCCACTCTTTGTCGCTATGGATGCGGTGGGTAATCTGCCTATCTTCCTCACTTTGACGCAGGGGATAGCACCCAGACATCGCGGGCGCGCGGTGCATCTGGCAACACTCACCGCCCTTGGTATGGGGCTGGGATTTGTTGCTATCGGAAAAGCCATCTTCCTACTTCTAGGCATTGAGGTAGCTGATTTCCTAGTGGCTGGCGGCATTATCCTGTTGATTCTGGCTATCAAGGATCTAGTCACCGGTAAGGCCATGGACGCTCAGGACTCATCGGCCTCCGGGATGGTAGGCGTTGTACCTATAGGCACCCCGCTGGTTGTCGGACCAGCGGTGTTCACTACCCTGCTTTTGCTTATCGATCAGTATCTTGTGGTCGTCGTGATTCTTTCCTTCGTCCTCAATCTGCTGATACAGTGGCTTCTTTTCAAGCAGGCCGATCGAATTGTGAAGTTCCTGGGCAATACCGGCGTGAGCGCCATATCGAAGATAATCATGTTGCTTCTGGCTGCTATTGCTGTGAAGATGATCCGCCAGGGTGTCCTGGCAATTGCGGGTGGAGCGCTGCCGTGATGAGATGTCCGGTGCTCAAACAGGTTAGAACCTGATGTATCATTGTAAGCAAGGCAAGCACAGGGCTGGAGTCCTGGTTGAACAGAAGCAGCACCCTCAATAGTGTTTCTGTAGCTGGCAAACGGAAGGAGGCAAGAGATGATCGAGTTAAGAAGAGACTGGTCCGAAGCAGCCTTCAACATACAGAGAGATGGGGCGACTGATGGACGAAGTTGTCAACCGTAAACCTCCCGCGGTGCGGTTTTCGCCCAAGACCTGGCAGCCGGCAATTGACATTTATGAAACTGATAGCGAAGTGGTGGTCCTGCTTAAACGAGCCGGCATTAGAGAAGATGAAATTGAAGTAACAGCGCAAAACGGCACCCCTGCTATCAGAGGTGAAAGAAAAGATGCCAGGCAAGGCATTGCGCGAACCTATCCCCACGCAGAGAGTACTGAATCATGAGCCTTTTGCTCCACTCATTCTTCGCCCCGATTGAATGGGGCGAAGAGTCTGTCTTCCCGAACCCTGTCCCGAGGGAAGCCGAAGGGATGAACCGGGCTTAACAATCGAAGACCACGTCCCAGATCGCCTGAGCTGAGTTCACCAGCCTGGCAATGCCCGGTGTTAAGATCCTGGCGTACCCTATACTCGGCAACGGCTAAGGCTCGAACAGCGCGTCATCAAGGTCGGGATCAACCTCTATATCGTAGATCCTGACCAGATACCCCTCATCGGGGTCGGTATAAGTCCAATCTCCATGCGTCCCTTCATCCAGCTCACTTATGACTACATCCAGTTCAGTCACGAACCCGTCCCAGACCTCGTCCCAGGCTTCAGAAGGCATATCGATCCACTCGTCATCCCGCAGCTCCCACGCGCGCTGAAGCTCTCCGTTGACGATGTATCCGATTTCAAAGCCATACAACAGCCCTTCGATCCTCAACTTGAACTCGTCGGTTCCAATGTTCTTGGCCAGCCATGTGAAGTCACCGATTTCGCCATTAGTAAACTCCATGCTGAAGCGTAAGCTAGTTGCGGCTGCAACATCGGGCACATCATTATCGTCAACACCGTTGACGACATCGCCATTTTGCGGGGGAACGCCGTTCTCGACAGGCGGCCGTTCGGGGCCAAGGTAACGCACCCCCAGGACCACGCCCACTACAGCCACCGCAGCCACTATCCCGATTACTACATACATCCATTTCTGCATATCTGTAGTCCCTCCTTTCTTCCATCTCTATATGCAGGCCGCTAATAGGCCAGCATCTTCGAAAGCTGACTATTCTAGTGTATGTTGCTCTTCTTTATCTGTCAAACGCCTCACGCAGGTGAAGAATCCAACTCTTGCCTCAGGACTCAGGGTGACGGAAGAGGCCTGGCACAGGTATTGACATACTCGTGACGTATAATGTAGATTTAGCAGGCTGTTTAAGAATCCAGCTGAGCCAGAGGTCGGATTACTAACGGGCAGGGATGGGGCCCGCCTCTACAGGAGTAAGGCCTGCAGAATGCCCAAACCTGAGCGACAAATCAGAACGAAACGGCTGGAGCTAGCCTGAGGAGGTGAACATGTTCTGCTCTAAATGTGGCACGGAGAACCCTGAGGATGCTAAGTTTTGCTCCAGGTGCGGCGCCGGAATGGGTGCTGGGGCGACAGGCGCTGAGGATGCAGTCAAGCCCGAGACGGAGAGTAGCACAGGCATGTCAGCCAATGTGGCTGGCCTTCTCTGCTACGTGGCCCTGTGGATAACGGGAATAGTATTCGTGGTGCTGGAGAAAAAAAGCACCTTCGTCAAGTTCCATGCCTGGCAATCCATTATGACATTTGGGGTACTGACGGTAGCTTCTCTTATCTTATCTTGGATTCCTATTATCGGGTTGATTCTCGGGATACTCATTGGAGTTCTGAGCTCTATTTTGTGGATTATCCTTATGATCCAAGCGGGGACGGGCAAGATGTGGAAGGTGCCTCTGGTCGGCGACTGGGCTGAGAAGCAAGCTAAGAAATAGAGATTCTGGGGCCGCGGTCTCCCCAACCCCGCAAGGCAGGTGACTGCCTCTAGCTTCGTTGGCGTCGTGGGCCTAGACCCCAGTGTCCCGCTTTGTGCACTCAATATCGAATGCCGCTGCAGTTCTCGAAGAACCCCAGGATCGCTTGACAGTGGGGGGTAGCTGATATAGTATGAACCAGGATTCTGCCCGAGCTGAACTAGCGCAGTGGAGAGTCTTGAGGAAGTCAGCTTATCAGGAATGCCAGCACGTAACTCTTAGTGATGTTTCCTCCTGGGACGAGGTGGGGCACTGTCCCTCAGCAGCTTTGCTGATAGAGCGCGGCGCAGAAGAAGTTCTCTAGCCAGCGTGACGCCCCGTTAAGGTGTGCCCCAGAGTAAAGAGAAAGGCGGTGAGTTGTGATTGCCAGAAATCAAGTCGTAGGTCTCATAGCGGGTGTCGTTTTAATTGTCGCTGCTATCACCGGAGCCTTGCTGGTAGGAAGAGACAGTGCGGACTCCTCTCCTGAGGCAGTGGTGCGTAGCTACCTCATAGCGGTTTACGAGGCAAGGAACGCTTCTCAGTACCTCGACCTCTTCGACCCTCAAGATCTAGAGGCACTAGAAATCGAGTACGGGATAGCGATGGATGAGGTGAGAGACGGGCTTCAGGACAGCCTGGATGAATTCCATCGGGGACTAACAAGCGAGGGAATATCGGTTACATGGGAAGTGGGGAGTACGACAGCACAAAACCGAACAGCCGAAACAACAGCCATACTGACATTGACCCATCCTGTGCATGGAGATGCTGAGGATACCGAGGTCGTCCCCACTAGAGAAAGAGAGGGTCGGTGGTACCTCAAAGCAGAAATTCTAGAAGCATTCTTGCAGTGGTTCCTCGAGTGGCAAGCGAGTGCCGTGGCTCCCTGACCTCCACCCCACCACCCTGAACTACCGTCGAAGCCCGCCTGGCACTACGAAACTGCGTAAGCATTTCCGTATGATCCCGCTGTACTGTGGGCCTCAGCTCCTGGCCATAACAACTGATGAATTGCCGCCACCTGGTATACGAACCTCCTTTAGAGATCGGGCCGAAAAGTGTATAATAGGCTGGAACATATGGGTTCCGAGGTTTTCTACCGCAAGTGGCGGCCACAGACTTTAAGAGAGGTGCTGGGACAGGAGCCTGTGACCCGGACTCTGCGTCATGCCGTGGAGACAGGCAAAATAGCTCATGCTTATCTTTTCTGTGGTCCACGAGGCACAGGCAAGACCAGCATGGCGCGTATCTTAGCCAAAGCAGTCAACTGCCCTCACCAAACAGGTGGCGAGCCATGCAATGCTTGCGAGATATGTCGCTCGATCACTGAGGGCAGGGCTCTGGATGTAATAGAGATAGACGCTGCCAGCAACCGTGGCATCGACGAGATCCGCAGCCTGAGAGAAAAGGCAAACTACGCTCCTAGCCTCACTCGCTATAAGGTATACATCATAGACGAGGTCCACATGCTTACCGAGGCGGCCTGCAATGCCTTGTTGAAGACATTGGAGGAGCCACCAGGGCATGTGATCTTCGTCTTAGCCACCACTGAAGCGCACAAGGTAATAGCCACCATAGTGTCAAGATGTCAGCGGTTTGGCTTCCGTCGCCTGGGCCAAACTGAGATAATGGGCAAGCTCAAGCTGATCTGTGACAAAGAGGGGATACAGACCGAGCCCGATTCCCTAAAGCTCATAGCTAGAGCTGCCACCGGCAGCCTTCGAGATGCCGAGAATATTCTGCAGCAGATGATTGCCTTCTATGGCAACCGCATTGAGCTCGATCAGGTTCAAGTAGAGCTCGGCATGGGCTGGGATTCACGGGTTAGACAGCTGGCACGATGTTTGGTCAGGAGGGACGTACCTGCCGGGCTAAGAGTCATAAACAGCCTGAATACCGATGGCGCTGACCTTCGTCAGTTTAACCTCGGCTTTGTAGAATACCTTCGTGGCTTGTTGCTGGCTAAATCACGATGCGAAGAAGCTCTGGATGTTACCGGCGAAGACTTAGCTGAGATGGAAAACCTCTCTGCCGAAGTTCCGCTGGATTATCTGCTTAAGGCAGTCAAGGCCTTCTCCGGCATGGATTTCCGAAGTGACAATTACTCCGCCTTACCCTTAGAACTGGCCCTGCTGAGTTGTGCCCTATGTCCGCCCACAGGCCAAGAGCAACTGATCGCCGCTAAGCCTTCTAACGTGTCGCACCTCGGCAACGTGGCTGAGGTCTTAGAGGAAACCGAGGTTGCTGCGTTGCCCGATAAGGAGAGAGCCGGCCCTGATATGGCGAGCGGGGTTTCTGTGGCACCGGATCCGGACGGAGTCGCTACCGAGGTTCCAGGCAAGGAGACCGGTCAGAGCATTGATTCGCTCCGCAGCCACTGGAGGGACTTCATCCGATCTTTGCGAGGAGAAGGCTCAAGCGGTAACCTGGATGCCTTTCTACGCAGCGCTTGTGACCCGATAGATCTTGAAGATGACACACTGGTGTTAGGTTTCTACTATTCTTTCCATAAGGAGAAAATCGAAGACGCCAAATATCGGCATCTGGTGGAGAAGAAACTCAAAGAGGTTTTTGGGCGACCCTACAAGATACGGTGCGTTCTGGTTGACTACAAAAGAGACGTTCCATCGGAGGCAAGGACACAAAACCCGTTGGTCGAGGCTGCCTTGAAAATGGGAGCCACGATTAGGGAGGAGGAGTCCTAGTCCTGAGCGAAGCCGCAGGAAAGGAGGCAGATGGATAGATCAATATTACGTCAGGCCCAGCAGCTTCAGGCAAAGCTGGCTAAAGCCCAGGAAGAACTGGGCAACATTACCGTGGAAGCGACCAGCGGAGGTGGCGCCGTCAAGGTGGTGCTTGATGGACACCAGCAGGTTCACTCCGTGGAGATATCTCCCGAAGCGAGGGAGGCCGGCGATGTCGAGTTACTGCAAGATCTGGTCATGACCGCTGTCAACGAGGCGGTTACCAAGTCGCAGGAGCTTGTTAATAAGCGCCTCAGCAGCCTAACCGGTGGTCTCAATATACCGGGATTACCTTAGCAAGAGGGTTCGTAGATGCGTCACTCTTTGTTAACTGAAGCCTGAGCTAAGCAAAGGGCCCTGCAAGGATTCTGGAGATTCGTCGCTGCGCCCAGCATGACAACAAGGTAATCAGAATGATAGCTGGGTAAAGGGTTCGAGAAAATGGGATTTGTTGCTCAGCCGATAGCCAAGCTCATCGAGGAATTCAACAAGCTGCCTGGAATCGGGCCGAAAAGCGCTCAAAGGCTCACCCATCATCTCCTACGCAGTTCTGACGAGGACGCCAGGGCTCTAGCCGAGGCCATTTTGACGCTGAAGGAGCAGATAAAGCTCTGTTCAATTTGCTTCAACACCACTGATTGCGACCCCTGCCGCATCTGTCAAGATAAGGAGCGTGACCACTCTAGAATCTGTGTTGTAGAGAAACCTTCAGACATCCTACCTCTAGAACATACGGGGAAATACGACGGCGTCTACCATGTGCTTCACGGAACTATCAGCCCGGCACAGGGCATAGGACCTGAAGCACTGAAGATAAAGGAACTTCTGGCCCGTCTTCAGGATGGCTCAGTAAGCGAAGTGATTGTGGCCACTAATCCTAATGTAGAGAGCGAAACCGTGGCTATGTATCTGCAAAGGATCATCAAGCCCCTCGAAATTCGCGTCACCCGTCTGGCTCGTGGTCTGCCCTTTGGTGCTGAACTGGAATATGCTGACGACCTGACTTTGGGACAAGCCCTGGAAAACAGGCGCGAGTTCTGATAAGAGGTGCAATAGCTGCGCCTGGCAGGAAAAACGGAAATCCCGAGACACCTGAGTTTTCTCAGAAGCCCGCAGGACTCTCAGACTTATCGGTTTGCTGTTACGGGCTGGTGCTTGAGATGCTATACTACGGGTCGGACTTTCGAAAGGCCATTCCATTACAGCGTGGAACGGTGTGATCTCGATTTGCCTATGTATTTCGCAAGGAGGAGAAGATGAGAACAAAAGAGCAGTACATACAGGGTCTGGCAAAGATGAGGCGAAACGTTTACTTCGACGGCCAGCCAATCGACCGTACAGATGAGCTGCAGATGGACTGCATAAATACGATCGGCACCACATTCGATGAAGCTGCCAAACCAGAGAACCAGGATCTGTGCACCGCTATCTCTCATCTCACCGGTGAACGTATCAGCCGCTTCACCCATATCCACCAGAACACGGATGATCTGCACAAGAAACAGGACATGACCCGCATGCTCTGCCAGAAGGTGGGCGGATGCATCCAGAGATGTATGGGCATCGATTCCACCAACGCCATCTATAATGTGTCCTACGAGGCAGATAGGATGAACAACGGAGCCACCCAGTACCACGAGAACTTCAAGAAGGGGCGCACGCGCTTCCAAAGCGAAGACCTGGTAGGCTGCGGTGCTCAGACAGACGTGAAGGGCGACAGGTTGCTGAGGCCTGCTGACCAGCCGAACCCGGATGCCTACGTACGGATCAAAGAGAGGCGCAGTGACGGCATCATCGTCAGCGGGTGCAAGCTACACATCTCCGAGGCATCGGTCGCAGATGAGGTGCTGGTAGTGCCGACACGAGCTCTGCGGCCGGAGGACAAGGACTACGCCGTCGCCTTCGCCGTCCCCGGCGACTGGGAGGGCCTTAAACAGGTGGTAACCATCCATAACCTCAGACAAAGGGAGCACTTCAAGCGAGGCTTTCAGCCGGGCGCCACGGATTCCTACATGATATTTGACAACTGCTTCGTGCCCTGGGAGAGGGTCTTCCTCGCTGGCGAATGGCAACACGGAGGCGTGCTGGCTCTCCTCTTTGCCTTGTTCCACCGCCATTCCTATTCGGGCTGCAAGCCAGCTATCGGAGACATAATCCTGGGGACTGCAGCACTTGCCGCCGAGGTAAACAACATCCACAAGACGCCCCACGTACGGGAGAAGCTGGCCGAGATTATCATGACCACTGAACTGGGTTATGCGGCGGGATACACCGCCTCTGCCCTGGGTAAGCCGGAGGTCTACATACCCGGAATGGGGTTCGTGCCCTACGGCCCCGGTTCCTACATACCCAATTCGATTTACTGCAATGTCGGCCGCTGCCTGACGGGTGAGGCGGTCTACCACGAGGCAGAGATGCTCTGCGATATCGCCGGCGGTGTGGTGGCTACCTTCCCTCACGAGAGAGACTTCCTGAACCCGGAGACCCGTGACCTGCTCCTGAAATACACAAAGCGCAATCCCAATATGCCGGTGGAGGACCAGGCACAGATCTGGCGTTACCTGGGTGATGTCCTCTGCTCAGCATCCGGAGG
>JAUWOB010000091.1 GCA_030612345.1 Dehalococcoidia bacterium
AACAAGGTGCCGGTCAGAGTGGAGAAAGACTCGATTGGGTTTGTCTACAACCGGATCAACGCCCCGACTGCGATCCTGCTTGGACATATAGTAGAGAAAAGCATAGCTGCCCCCGAAGAAATCGATGCCCGGATGAAGAAAGTGGGTATGCCTATGGGACCATATGAACTGATGGACTACGTACGGCGGGAGGTAGCTTATCCCGGCGCACGTTATTTTGCTGACAGGCTGTCTCGTGAGTACGAGCCAGCCAGCTGGCTCAAGGCTAAGATTGATGCCGGTGAGTTGGGGAAGAAGACTGGGAAGGGTATCTATGACTGGTCCAAAGGCAGACCGGAGATAGACCTGTCCAAGGCGAAAGAGGATTTCGATCCCACGGTCTTGATTGCCATCCAGGTCAACGAGGCGACGAAGCTGCTCGAGGAAGGAGTAGTCAAGAGCGCGGATGAAATCGACAAGGCCATGGTCAATGGGGGCGGTGCGGGCTTCGGCCCGTTCCAGCTTGCCAGAGGGATAGGGTACGATAAGCTGGCCAAAATGTGTGCAGAGCTTGCCCAGAAGTATGGCGTTACAGTGTTCAAGCCCACTGAGACATTGAAGAAGGGAAACATCTGAGACGGACTATAGAACTGGCTTAGACGGCCTAGATCAAACCGTGGTTGCATCGAATGAATTGCCTTTCTTCTGATGCAGCTCCCGTTTGATTGCAGTAGCAAGTCCCTTCATCGTCCGACTCTGTCTGCTTCCGGAGCCCTACGCTCTGCCTCACTGCTTTCGTACCTTGGTGCTGTAGGCAACCACCTTGTACTCGATCTCTGTCCTGGTGTTTCTGCAGGCCACTTCATCACCGAAGTAGAACCCCAGGAGCCTGTTGGCTTCTTCCAGGGAGTCAAACCTGACAACGCGGTTAGGCTCATCCGGGTGCTCGTCGCTGTCAGGCCTTCCCCATCTACAATGCGGCGACGTCTTGGCTCATCAGGTACACGGCAGCCAAATGGTATGACATCAAGAAAACCGAATGGCGTTTGACCGCTGTGGGGAGGATGATACAATATCAGCTAAGATTTCAGCAGAAGCAAGGCACATGGCTTGTGGTGCCGGTGTACTGCGGCAACGTCCCTGGGAAAGGGATTGATACGGGCGAAAAGCACTGCGTCTTCGTCATGATGGATCATAATGAAGCAGAGTTGATGGCTAACCGAAAGGCAAGAAGACATGATGAGATGTAAGAAGCTTCTATTGTTCTTGACACTGCTCCTTGTCGATCTGCTGGTTTCGGGCTCCGTCCCCGCTTTGGGCGGGCAAGTCCCTGAGCCTGTCATGTCACTGGTGGAGGCTCGAAGGATACTGGAACAAGATCTTCTGCCTCTGGCCGGGTCTGGCTTTGCCGGCATCGCCTATTCGGAGGACCGGGGTGAGGTCATAGTCTTTGTCGAGGATGAGCAGGCGGAGCGAATCGTGCCCTCTTCATTTGAAGGCTACACTGTTCGGACGGAGGTCACCGGCAGAATCGAAGCGCTTGCTACTCAGGTCGTCGAGCCCGTAGCCGGCGCTAGCCAGGATAGACAGAGCAAGGTCAGGCCGCTGGTCGGAGGAACAAGCCTGTCAGCCTACGTCGCGCAAGGAGGACTTATATACTTGTATGCTGGCACCCTGGGTATGGTAACCTATGACGGCAAGATTCTGTCTAACGCCCACGTTATCGCTATGGAGCCGCGTACGGACAGGTTTCTCGAGACGGGAACGCCCATCACCCAGCCCGGAACGGGCGACCGAGGAAGATTAGGCAGCCGGGTCGGTGAACTGGAGGCATACATGCCCATTGACTTCGGGGCTGATGCCAGGAACTATGCCGATGCCGCCATAGCTAGTATTGATATTGGTGTCGATGTATCTCCTGGCGAGCAGTTTGCTGAAGGAGGCAACTACTGGATTGAGGGATGGACGACCGTCTCAAGGGGGGACACAGTGCGGAAATCCGGGCGAACCACGGGGATAACCACCGGCGAGGTGATTCACAGCAATGCCTCTTTTCTAGTTTGGTACGGCGACCAATCGGCCTATTTCGCAGACCAGATTGTCGTGTCTCAAGAGGAGTGGTCCTTCGCAGCGGCGGGTGATTCAGGATCCGTCGTCGATAGGGGGGGAGAATTCGTGGGGTTGCTCTTCGCCGGGTCTGAGACCCACGCGGTCATCAGTAAGGCAGAGCACATTATCGCCGGGCTTGGTGTTGCTCTTGAGTCTCCGGAGGCCGTGTGTTACCTCACCATCTTCAGCACCGTCGGCGGCTCGGTAACCGAACCTGGCGAGGGAGTGTTCCCCTGTGATGTCGAGGAAGTGATCGCACTTGTCGCTGAGCCTGCGGCAGGCTTCCGGTTTGTGCAGTGGAGTGGGGACGTGGGCACCATTGACGATGTCGAGGCTGCTGAAACCGCCATAACCATGGATGACAACTACTCCCTGATCGCCAACTTCGAGCCAATGCCCGGTCTGCATGGCCTTTTCGTCTCCAGCACCGCTGGCGGCTCGGTAACCGAGCCCGGCGAGGGAGTGTTCACCTATGAGGTTGAGACGATGGTGGATCTTGTTGCTGAGCCGGATGAAGGCTACCGGTTTGTGCAGTGGACTGGGGATGTGGCGACCGTTGACGATGTCGAGGCTGCTGAAACCACCGTCATCATGGAGGGCAACTACTGCATCACCGCCAGCTTCGAACTCATATCGGGTCTTCATAACCTCACCATCTCCAGCACCGCTGGCGGCTCGGTGACCAGGCCCGGTGAAGGGACCTTCATCCACGCTGGTGGGACTGTGGTCGAACTTGTCGCTGAGCCTGACGAAGGCTACCAGTTTGTGAAGTGGGCCGGCGATGTAGACGCCATCGTTGATGTCAGTGCTGCCCGGACCGCCCTCACCATGCACAATTCCTACTCCATCACCGCTCGTTTTGAGACGTGGCTGGAACCCGTAGCGGTATTGACGATAGCCAGCACGGAGGGCGGCTCTGTAATCACTCCGGGTGAAGGGCAATTCCAATCTACGCTGGGCAGCGAGGTGAGCCTTGTGGTCGAGCCAGAGAACGGCTATCGGTTTGCCAGCTGGTCGGGCGATGTGGACACAATCGCAGATATCTACGCTGCCTCAACTACCGTCATTGCCGACAGCTCATACTCCATCGTCGCCGATTTCGAGAGAGTCAGCTCGTGCTGCTGCGCCGCTACCGCAGCCTACGACACCCCGATGGTGGAGGAACTGGTGATTCTGCGTGAGTTCAGAGATGAATATCTGATCACGAACCTGGTGGGGCAGGCCTTCACAGATTCCTACTACAGGATCAGCCCGCCGATAGCTGATTTCATAACTACGCATCCCGCCCTGAAGCGGATAGTGAGAACCGGACTGCTGCCCGCTGTGGCTATGAGCACTCTAGCCCTCAACTCTACTCCGGCCGAAAAGACGGCCATTATAGGCTTGGGGGTGCTGGCTGCAGTGGCGCTGGCTGCCTGGGCAACAAGACGGCGAGCCAAGCATCCGGAGCATATCTGAGGGCTATTCGCCCGACGGCACGCTGGCAGCAATTCTAAAGGTAAGAAAGCTTAGGAGATAGTTACCTTGAGTTTGTCACCCGTGACGATAGAAGGAAGCGGGGCTGGAAGCTCCGACACTGTGCTAGAATCTCAAATCATGGAAGGTGTGCACTACGTCATTCGCCCTATGGAGTATGAGGATATCTTACAGGTAACCCAGATAGACAGGGAGGCTTTCCCGGGTGAATGGGTGTTTCGCTCTCAATCGGCGTATAGGCGGGATCTTGACAATCCATCTGTCCGCTATGTAGTGGCTTGGAAGAGAGGAGTAGCGGAGGAATCTCAAAGACAGGTGACTGAGAAAGTGCCTTGGTTCAAACGGCTCTTCAGGTATGATCGTGGCATCAACAGGTCGAACGACGTAGTCGGCTTTGCTGGCTTCTGGATGATGATGCGGGAGGCGCACATCATCGCCATAGGCGTAAGAGATGGTTATCGTCGACTCGGCATTGGCGAAGGTTTGCTCATCGCAACCGTTGACCTGGCCCAGGTATTGAATGCCAATGTGGTCACTCTGGAAGTGCGTGCTTCCAATGAAATGGCTCAGGAACTCTATAAGAAGTATGGCTTCCAGGTGACGAGGAGGCGCCTCAGGTATTACTCAAGTGATGGAGAGGACGCCATAATCATGAGCACCGATAGTATTACCTCTACGTCATTTCAAGCAGCTTATCAGCAACTGCGAAAAGACCACACCCAAAGGCATCCTGAGCTTCTGCTTCAGGTCAGCTAACCGTACTTGTCCAGGATGGCCTTGAAGGAATCGATAGCAAACTGCAGCTGCTGCCTGTCAGCAGCAAAGGTGGAGAGCTTGATGGATTTGGCTAAGCCTGGCTGTGGTCCCCAAATGCCTCGTTCCTTTAGTTCCTTGTAGAGGAAATATCCCCTCTCGCGAACCCGCTTGGAGATTTCGTAGAGAACGGGGGTGTCAAAATGCAATAGGTCATGCCTGTGTGGTTTCTCGCCCAGGTGCTTGAAACCCAGCCCCTCTACACAGGCAGTAGCTAGCTTTCTATTGGTTTTCGTCCTTCTCTTTTGGGATATCTTCTATCCTCTCCACCTCGATAGTGCATTCGGTGACCAGTGCCGCAATTGCGCCCAGCGCAGCCAGTACTGGAGCTGCCAGGACCGCTGCCGCAGCTATGGGAACGCCTACTGTCAGCGGGATGTATATCAGCGGACGCCCCTTATGTATCAGACGAACTCTTCTGATATTCCCTTGATGTATCAACTCCTTGAT
>JAUWOB010000073.1 GCA_030612345.1 Dehalococcoidia bacterium
CGACGTGGCCCTCTTCAAGGAGGCGTTTCAGGTCTTCGGCATAAGCCTTTACAATTCCGGCATCCAGGTGCCTGGCTTTGCTTGTGCCTTGTTCAACCTCCAGCGGAAGCCTCGCCCTGGTTAACTCGTCCTGTCGGGACCTCAGATCTTTGATCCTGGGAGCCAGGTCATCGAGGCTCAGCTTGTCAGTCTCGAGAGCATCATACAGCCTTGACAGCCTTGTTTGCACGTCGTTGAGCTCAGCATTGTTGGCATCCAGCCTCTCCTTCAGGGTGTCATGGCCGGAATCGAGTTCCTGGTTAGCCAACTCGACCAGCTCTTCCAAGGACTCCTGCTTCAGTACCTTCTCCTTGACCTGCTCGATGACCAGTTTCTCGAGCTTATCCTTCGGCCACGCTTTGGCACTACAGGCGTCCTTGCCTTGTTTGAAGCTGCCATTGCACGTATAGTAGTAGTATTGATGGGACCTCGCGCTTCGACCTATCATAGCGTGTCCACAGGAACAGAAAAGAAAACCGCTCAGCAGGTAGTGACTCGGCAGGGTACGGGGATGGATCTGCTTTGGACTTCTGGACGCCATCTTGTCCTGTACCAGCGCAAATGGGGCCGGGGCGATAATGGCCGGCCAGGCATTCTCCACTCGCACCGGAGGATCGCCGCTGTGAATCGCCGGATGCCCAGGCCTGCCGGCCCAAACCAGGGTGCCGCAGTAGGCCTCGTTGTTAAGGATCTTATGGGCGGTGGTCTTTCCCCACCGTTTTCCGTTCCGGGTGCGGAAACCTTCTGCATTCAAGGCTTTGGCGATTTCCTTGGTGCCTATATCCTGCATTGCCATGCTGAACATCCTGCGGACTACCTTTGCAGCCACGTAATCGCCCGGGTCGGGCGCCAGCTTATATCTGGTCTTGGCACCGTCCTGTACAGGAACCTTATGGAGGCCGTAAGGAGGTCGGCTGCCGGTGAAGAAGCCGCGCCGAGCGTTCTCCCTCATACCCCGCTTGATGTCTTGGCCGAGGCTGGCGCTGTAGAACTCGTCAATGGACTCGATGACTCCTTCAAGCAGTTGACCCGAGGGGCTGTCATCCAGCGGTTCGTTCATTGAGATGACTCTTATCCCCTTGCTCTTAAGCAGAGCTTTGTACGTGATAGAGTCAAGTCTGTTCCTGGCAAATCGGTTCAGCTTCCAGACCAGTATGGCGTCAAACGGCGGGGGCTTGGTCTTAGCCAGAGCAATCATTTCTCGAAAAGCGGGCCTGGAGGCAGTGCGGCCGCTTTGGGGCTCGTCTACGAATTCCCTGAGAATCTGGTGCCCCTGCTTTGCTGCATACTCTCTCAGCGCCCGGAGTTGAGCCGAAATTGACAGGTCGACATCCTGACTGTCGGACGACACCCTGGAGTAAACTACAACCCTCATGACGTTTCTCCTAACTCACATTCCGAGACGACGACAGACCTTGCATTGGCTTGGGACAAGCCCTGACAGCCGTATCTCTTCTATCGCTTGCTTTGCCCGGAACGTTGATTCCTCCAATTCCTGATAGGTAGTTACTACCTGTCTAATCTCAGGCAGTGACCTCATCTTCTGGAAGGCACGGAGCAGCTTCTCTCTACATTCATCTGCTCTTCTTGGAACCTCTGCCAGAATCAGATTGCGGTACTTGACATAACAGACGCTTGGGTCGACGATAATCTCGTCCTGCCAGGCGTCGTTCTTATAATCACCAAAGGCCAGACGAAGAGTCATCTTGTAGAACAGATCACCGGTGGTATACGAACAGAGGTACGGAGGCAGAACGGCGCTGTCTGATTCCAGGCTGCAGCCGGTCTCTCGCTCAAGGATATCTACCACCTTGTGCTGAAGTGCAACTCTTGCGAGTCGGTGAGAAGCATGTGCCCGCTCCCGCCGGGCCAGGCTCTTCCACAACTTATCATTCTTCAAGTGCTGTCTCAGCATATGATCAACCTTGTCGCCCCGGATATCAGAACTTCTGTGATCCTTGCTAGATTCGTGTTTCAGCGTATCCTCGGTGTCGATGCTTCCGTCGCCGAGCACTGACTCCCCGTCCTCGTGCCAGGAGAGTACTGTCCAGTCCCGTGGTGGTAGCTGCAATGAATCGGAAATCCCCCCGAGTCTGCCCAGCAGGGTTTCGTGGTGCTTCGACATGGCATCCTTCAAAAGCTCAATCCTGGCAACCCGGGCATCACGCTCGCGACGCGCTTCATCAATTCCCTTCTTGACTGTTCGAACATCGCAACCTGCATCGCCAGCTATTGAGGCCTCGGGCTTGCCGCTTTCGTAGTCCTGCAACCACTTGTTCTTATCAACACTTGAGAATTTTCTGGCCATTTTCTGTCTTACCTCTTGACAACTATTCAGACACCATGTTCGCCTGTGTGGAATGCATTATAAGGTATATCTCTGCAAATGTCAAGAGGCAATCTACCAAAATAGTGAAATATGCCCTTTGATATACTCATTGTAAATGCCAATGGATGTGCCAGCAAATTGCTGTCCTCAAGAGGGCCTAAGGATTCTTGCGAGGATTATCGCGAGGGCGTACCTCGCCGATACACAAGCCGAGGATACGGCAGTAGCCAAACCGCGGAGAAAGGTCAAGAAGGATGAAAACATACGTGGAGCCAGGCGAAATAGCACTAATGGAAAAGGCAGCTACTAATCTCCGGGATCGATTACTCGTTCGCCTATTGTTTCGCCTCGGTTGTCGGGTCAGCGAGGCGTTAGCTTTGGCGGTCGAAGACGTGGACTTCGAGCGCGGCACGGTCACTATCAGGCACCTTAAGGCCAGTCTGAAGCTATCCTGCAATGAGTGCAGACAGAGGCTGGGCAGACACCATACCTTCTGTCCGAAGTGCGGGCGCAAGGTTACAGACGCTCAAGCAGAGCAGCAGGAGCATCGCCGGCAGAGAGTGCTACCGCTGGACACTGAGAGTCTGGGCATGCTCATGGAGTACATCGAGCGCGGTGGGCCGGTTCTTCGAGGCGGGAGGAAGCTGATTTTTGCTATCAACAGGCACAGGGGATGGCAGATCATTAGGGAGTGCGGTGAGCGAGCTGGATTGCCTCGGCTGATTAACCCTGAGAGCGGAAAGACACACGGTATTAGTCCTCATCGGCTGCGAGACAGCTTTGCAGTTCACGCCGTAAAGCGTGATGACTCCGGCGACGGCTTGAGACTGCTTCAGGAACAACTGGGGCATGTGTCTTTTAACACAACGACGCGGTATCGAAAGGTTGCCGGGGATGAGCTTAAGAGCTGGTATGACAGATTGTGGGATGAATAGGTGAATCGAGATGGACCTGAGACCTAAGAGAGGTGGTTTTCTGCGCGCGTTCGGCTGCGCTGAGTTCATCCATGGGTTTTTGTCGGGTCTCGGGCCAAATGGTTCACCAAGAATAGACCCAAGCATTGGCGCGCCTCAATCAGACATCTGCCACTTCTACAAGAGAGCCCTGATGAGGGCAACAGCACTGGATCAAGCCACTAGAACAGAGGAGAAACAGGCCAGGCGCGAGCGGCGCTCCATAGAGCCCGCCAATATCGAGTTACTGGCTGAGAAGTATCTGGCGCGGATGCCGTACAAATCCTGGGGTTGCCGCTTCCATAGCTTTGTGGTGTATTTCTCCAACCTGCAGAGACTGGGCTGGGTCGAGCCCACAGGCAGAGAGGAGCCGTCAGCTTTTCAGGAACACCATCCGGCTGGTCCGCCACGCCGCTATTTCCGACTGACTGAGGCTGGCAAAACAGCCCCTGCCTCACTCTGGCGAAATCCGAGGCGCGCTCTCTACGGAGACGGGTAATCAGATGACACTGGAAGAGAGGTATAGAAACGACCCGTGGTTTCTGGAGTTCTACAAAGAGAAGCTCCTTGAGCCGGGTTGGGCTGGCGAGTTGGATGACGTCGAATTCGAATACGTGAAGTCCGAGCTTATGAAATCACCATCACTGAGGCGCCGATGGGGGTTCCGTCCGCGGGCCAAGAGGCTCTCAGAGAGTCGCATTCGGGCGGTAGCCATGTATGGTGTGTCACGCAAAAAGAAGTGAGTTTTAGCTTCGGCTGCCGGACAAGAAATCTCCTGCCCTGTGTCCCTAGTCCCAACAAGCCGTTACCACTTTCCAGTTAGCTACGAAAAGGGGCCCTTCAAGTCATCTGAGGGCATTCTAGGGGGCACCCTGCCCCAAGAAAAGCACGATCCTGCTCGTTAACCTGCCGATGTTTGTTCGTTCACCAAACGTGTACCCTGGAAAGGCCATGGGGATATAGGTTCATCCTGAGATGTCCCTTTCTGTCCTTTTGTGTGATGCTTATCATGGGGACAGCGCACCTTAACAACTGAATACGGACAGGCCTGGCCTGAATGCTTGCCCACCCGGGCAAATAGACGTAAAGGGGGGCAAGCAAATGACGGGATACTGTAGCCATTGCCATAGGGTGTGGCGATTAGAAACAGGGCAAGGCGTTTGCCCATGGTGCTCACGTGAGGCGATCTGCCTCACGTCATTGACAAAGCCTCGCCGGCTGAAGGTTACTCGAACCAGAAGCCGAAAGCAAGCCAGCAATAACGGTGGAAACGGTTACCACGAGCTGCCAGAGCCTTATCTGACCTATTATGGAATAGCCATGCGCTTCGCTCACAAGTCGCTAGAAGACGACAGAGAGGACTTACTGCACTCTATAATTGAAGGCCTTGCGAAGGTAGCACAGCGAAAGGCCAGCAAGGGTGAGGACTTCACTGAGCCAGCAATGTACCGCACCGCCGAACATATCAAGGACTGGTACTGGTACAGGCACTATGCGTACAGCAACGGCCTTGATTGCAGGCATTGTACTAAAGCTGAGCAGGCAAAATGCCGATGGAACTGGGGACACAGCGACTGGCAATACTGCGACTGCCATCGGGCGATACAGCTTGAAAGCATAAACCAGCCTATAACAGATGAAGAGGGCAATCTCACAGAGCTGGCAGACTTGATCGCAGACGATAAGGCACTGGACTTGGAAGCGTGGCAAGACGCTAGAACATTCCTTATAGGCGCACCCATACGCCTGAAGATGATAGCCAGAAAACGGCTGAAGGGCGAAAGACTAACAGGGGCAGAAAAGGTGTACCTTGCCAAGCTACGAAAGCGTGAGCAAGTTTCTTTGGTATAGGGGCTAACCTTTTGGAGATTTGGGAACTCTATATTAGTGGAAGCACCTGCACAGGCCAGCGAGTTGCGGCTGTGTGGTGCTTACTACAGCCTGCCGGTGGCGTTGCCTAACCATCGGAGAACAGGCAAAGGGGGTGAAGGCAAAATCGAACAACTTAATATAGTGGGCAAGCGTTCGGGCGAAGGTATAGTTACTCATAAGGCGACGGTGGTGAGTGCTCTGTCAAGGGGATTAGCCGAGAGGGTTACCCTGATGGACTTCACCATTGGTCGTAAAGGGCTGCTGAACTACATTCGGTCGTT
>JAUWOB010000039.1 GCA_030612345.1 Dehalococcoidia bacterium
TTATTAAATGGGACATATTGCGACCCATTCTTGCCATAGGCATCTCCGCATTTGCCATGACAACAGCGGGAAGCCTAGCAGTGGTTTTTATTAACAGACCGCTGCTCACTTTCGGCGGTGACTTAGCTATCTCTGCCTACGGACTCGTTCACCGCATAATGATGTTCGCCTTCATGCCGGGTATTGTCATCGGCCAGGGTCTGCAACCTATTCTGGGTTTCAACTACGGCGCAAAGCGCTACGACAGGGCCTTGAGGGCCATAAAGCTAGCTGTTATTGCGGCAACAGGCTTCAGCGTCATTGCCTTCTTCGCTCTCTATTTCGCTCCGGAGTTGTTTATTCGTCCGTTCACTGCTGACGGCGAGCTTATTGCTGTGGGCAGTAACGCCGCCAGGCACGTCTTCTTTGTGAAGTATTTGCTGGGTTTCATCATGGTGGGCTCTACGATATTACAGGCAATGGGCAAAGCTCCTCAGGCATTCGTCACGGCAATAGCCAGGCCGGCTCTGTTCTTGCTTCCCTTAGTGTTTATCTTGCCCAATTACTGGCAATTGGACGGCGTATGGCTGGCATTTCCAATCACGGATGTGCTTACCTTCATACTGGTGCTTGTTCTGCTCGTCCCTCAGATAAAGATGTTTCGCAGACTGAAACAGGACAAGCTCGATCAGACTACAATTCTCTCCTCAGGATAGCATCCAGCGTGAAATCCAGGAGGCCCTTCTTGTTGCGCGTGATGGTAGAAGGACTCCGTTCCACTCGCTGCGCCCGGTGCTGATACAGATTCGTCCTCGTCGGGCCCGCAGTTGCAGGACACGTCTCTTCTTTATGTATGGGACTCGAGGAAAGCGAGCACCATGTCATTGAGCAATTCGGGGCTCTCTTCCATGAGCATATGTCCTGTCTCAGGTATGACGCGAAATTCAGCCGCAAGGATGCTATCCTTCCATCGGTCGATGTCCGTGCGTTTCACCCAGGTATCGTGCTCGCCCCAGAGGATCATGGTGGGGAACACTATGTCCTCCAAGGCGAAAGCGACGGTGTTCTTATGCATGTCCCTGGTCATAGCGAGCAGCGATCCTGCCCATCGACCGGTGACTATTCGATCATAGTAGCCGTCCAGAGTCTCGGCCGTAACCATATCTTTGTGGTAAGCACTCTCAAGAACCCTTCTAACCCGCTCCTTTGAGATGTAGCGGGTGAAGAAGGCTTCGCCCGCTCTTCTCAATAGGTTGAAACGCAGTAAGGCAGCGGGATATACGGGACGATCATCCAGATTAAGGGCGCCGGCCACACTGACAAGTCCAAGGACCTTCTCGGGGTATAAGTGGGCGAAATGGACCATAACGCTGGTGCCCATGCTGTGCCCTACGAGATAGGCTCGCTCAACGTCCAGCCTTACAAGCACCTCTGCCACGAGCTCGGCCTGAGACGGGTGCGAATAGTCCGATTCAGAATCCTTGTGGGAAAGGCCGAACCCTTTCAGGTCCAGACTGATAACCCTGTAGCCCTTACCGGCGAAGAAGGGCACATTCTCACGCCAAGAGAAGGTCGAGCCTCCAAATCCATGGAGAAACACGATGGCCTCTCGCGGTGATTCCGGATTTCGCTCTTCGATATATATGGCCAACCCATCGATATCAAGAAACCGGCCATATTCACCAATCAGATCTTGCGGGGGCGTTTCAGCGCTGTTTGCGCCGCCGGGCATGAGATAGGGCACAACAAAGACAAGGAAAAGCAAGACCAGTACTGCGCAGGGCGATACTGCTAACCCGGGAGGCCTGAACCAGAGCTTTCCCACGGGCGCATTATACTACGTGAGAAAGCCCGATTCATCCACAAATGACGACTGAGCATGCTAGCACGAATTGGAGAATCCTCTCTGGGAGGCGCGCAGCTAAAGAATGCGGCTGTTCTGTTTTAGCTACGCCCGTGGCGAGTGTTGTCACTGCCTTTGGCGTACTTGCTCATCCGTTTCATAAGACGGGACAGGTCAGTAGCCTCGTAACTCACCGATTCGCGAGTGTCCACGTCTGGACTGAGATGCTGGAGTGCCTTGTCCCTCACCTTCTCAAGCAGCTTGATCAAGGTACGCTTATCCTCATCTGATAGCGAGGACATTATGTCCTCAATAAGACTCCAGCCAGCTGGAGTCGCCGGTTTGAAAGCCTGCTCCCCCTTGCTGGTGATAACCAGGCGCACTTCCCTGCGGTCAGGCAAGTCTCTTATCCTTTTGACCAGACCCGCCTTGACCATGCGGTCAACTATCATGCTCACCGTATTCACCTTATGGCCCACCCACCGGCCTATGTCAGTTGGCCTTACAGGATCATCGAAGTATTTTATGGCTACAAGCACTGTGTACTGCTCGGCCGTAAGCCCGAACTCGCTAAATACCCGATCCTCCAAGTTGAAAACCATGTCGCGGGTTCGGTGCAGCAGCAGCAACGCTTTTACAGTCAGATCCTTGCCCTCCAATTCCTGCGGCATAGGGTTGTTCATCTGACTACCTTTGCTCGATCGCGTAGGCCTCTGTGGCGACGTCTCTTTCGGAGTAGCTCTCATAAATCACCTCCGTATAATGTGTCCATCTCTTAACTGAGCATACCTGTCTCAATAATATCATGAGATCAAACTACAGGATAGTGTGCTAACCCCTTATTTACATGCCGTGTCGGTATGGTATAGAATACCAAGCTGGCACGGTATTGTAGAGAGACGTGCTCATCTTCATCGCGAACAAGGCCCACAAGGTGAAATCAGGAAGAAGGTCTGCAGAGAAGATAAGGGTGGCAGTAGTAGAGGACGAAGCCCTGTTTCGAGAAATGCTGGTCGACGTTCTATCCCGGCAGGTTGGTCTCGAGGTAGTGGATACAGCGGAAGACGGCGAGCAGGCGATTGCGCTTGCGCGGAAGGTCAAACCTAACGTAATGCTGATGGATATTGAACTGGCCGGCGAAATCGATGGCATTGAGGCCTCGCTGGCAATCAAGAAAGAGAGCCCGGAGATCGGCATCGTTATCCTCTCGGTGCACGATGATCCCCTCTACGTGACCAGCCTGCCGCTTGGAGAGTGCAGCGGGTGGTCGTACCTTCTGAAGCAAACAGCTCGAGACGTATCCACAGTCGTCCAGGCCATTGAGGGCTGCGCGCGAGGCATGGTAGTCATGGATCCGGCAGTGATGGCCAAGCTGCACCCTCGAGAAGGCTCGGCAGTCATCAGGCTTACACCCAGGCAGCAGGAGGTGTTACGGTTGCTGGCGGAGGGGTTAAGCAATGCGGCCATCGGTAGGCATCTGGTACTGGAGAGGTCGGTTGAAAGCTACATCAATATCATCTACCAGCACCTGGGACTCTCGGGCGAGCCGGAAATCAACATGCGGGTCAAGGCCGCCCTGGCCTTCCTGAAATCCTCGCAGGGAAGCAAGCGCAAGAGCACGGGCTGAGTTATCCCCTGCTGCCTACCGTACTAGCACCCTACCCTGAGATGATAGGACCATGCTATCCTATGAGCATGGGAAGTCAGCGAGTTAAAGGAGCGAGCCTGACATACCGCACCATTCTGGTTGATGACGATCCCCTGTTTAGAGCTTGGCTGCGCCCTTCACTGGAAGAGAGCGCACACTTCCAGATATTGGGAGAGGCCTGTAACGGGGCGGAGTGTATTCGTCTCGTTAATGAGGTTAAGCCCGATGTAGTAATACTTGACGTTCACATGCCGGATTGGGATGGTCTGGAACTGGCCGACTATATCAAGACGAACTTCTCAGACATTAAGACAATAGTGACAAGCTCACACAGCGACCAGGTCTACTCCAGGCTGGCCGAGCAAGACGGCGCCGTGGCCTTTATTCCCAAGGCTGACCTTTCTATCAGTGCCCTGCTTCAGGCCCTGCAATAGGCACCTCTGCCCTAACTCGTGTGCCCTTCCCGGGAATGGTCTTGATGACACAACTGCCACCCGCAGCGGCTGCGTAGTCCGAAATGATCGCCAGGCCGATGCCAGCGACAGGACTTGCTTTATCAAAACCAGCACCATCATCGCTCACCGTGAGGCGCAATATGCCGCCATCAGACAGCGACAGTTTCACCACTGTATTCGGCACCGCCGATGTGTGTTTTAGGATGTTAGCCAGGGCTTCCTGGGCAATGCGATACAGCGATAGCTTCACATTGTCCGGAACAAGCCTTCTATCGGCCTGTTCCCTGGCCCTCAGTCGTTTGCTGACCTGCAAATCAACGGATAACTCAGCGCTGTACTCGTCCGCCAGGGCTTCCAGGCCGACACATAGCCCCAGGCGCAGAATGGAAGGAAAGAGCTGGTGGCTGATGGGCCCTATATGTTCATTTTGCAGTTCCTCGAGTCTATGACGGATGTCAGCCAGCTCCCCGGCCATCGTCTCTGAGGCAGTCTTGGCCTCAAGCTCTGCCAGTCTATGCCCCAGCAATATAAGACGGCCTTGCACCGTCCCGTGAAGCTTACCGGCGATGTCCCTGCGCAGCGCTTCCTGAGCGTTGATCAGGCGACGGCGTGATTCACTAAGCTCTTCCGCCCGTGCCTGGGCTATCTCCTGTTCGCGTCGCTGCCTCTCCAACTCCTTTTGCCCGCTAATGTCCCGCAGCAGGGCGAGCATTGCGAACGGCCTGTCACCCACCCCCTTGAACACCGTGGTGGTCATGAATGTGGGGAATTCTTCCCCGTTCTTGCGGACGTGCCAGACCTCGCCGCGGTTCCCTCCTGTCTCCAGCAGGCGCCGGTTGAACGGGATCACCTCTGTATCCATCTGCCTCTGAGTGTGGAAGACGCTTAAGTGCCTGCCCATGAGTTCTTCAACAGAGCGCCCGTGCATGCTGGCCCACGCCTCATTCACGAAACGAATGTGGCCGTCCATGTTGGCCAGGGCGATGCCATCGGCGGATTGCTCCACAGCGGCCTTATACTCCAGCAACTCTTGTTCAGCCCGCATGCGCTCGCTAACATCGCGGGTCACTCCCACAACGCCAGCGAACTCACCGTCCTGCCCCCGGATCGGTGAGGCCGAGGTTTCCGCCCACAGCTCCCGCCCATCCTTATTGCGTAGCTTGACCGTAATCGTGCGGCTGCCTTCTTCCCGTCCATGCCGGAAATCACTGAAGAGATCCGTTACCGTGCCCAGGTAGTCCGGATGCACGAAATCGCTCCAGCCCACGGTCTGCCACTCCTGCAATGTGTAGCCGAAGATGCGTTCGCCGGAGGGCGACTGGTAGGCGATGCGCAGGTCAGGACCGAGGGCCCAGATGGAGTCTGCAGTGTTATCAGTTATTAGCCGGTAGCGCGCTTCGCTCTGGCGTAGCGCCTCCTCCGCCTTCTTGTGCTCCGTCATGTCAATCAGTATGCCCCTCATACCGGCGTATCTGCCATCCTGAATCATCGAACGGGCATAGATCACGACTGGTAATCTGCTGCCATCCTTCCGTACTGCCGTATACTCGTTGGCGGGTGGTTCCTCGCCATTGATGCGGCGGCTGAGGTTTTCGACGGCACGGGCATGATCTTCGGGATCTATGATCTGTAGCAGGTTGATGCCCCTGACGATATCCTCTTCGCTGTAGCCAAAGGTCTGATATCCCTGCCTGTTGACAAAGGTGATGTCGCCCCTTTCATCCACTTCGAAGATGGTTTGCGGCAACATGTTAGCCATATTTCGGAAACGCTCCTCGCTCTGGCGTAGCGCCTCCTCCGCCCGCTTGGGCTCGGTGATATCCCGACCCTGCATCAGTATGTAGGCAGGCTTGCCCTCGCTGTCACGAACCAGCTGATATCTGTTCTCCGACCAGAATGTAGAACCATCTTTGCGATAGACCTCCCCTTCCATCTCGAGGTGGTCCGCGAACTCCTTGCCCTCCTCATACAACTGCTTTCCCCGGTTGAATGCCTCGACGGCCCTTGCTATCGATTCGGGAGTCATCGTCTTATCGGGAGGAACGTTCTTCATCTCTTCCACTGTGTAACCTGTCTGTTTCTCCACAGAAGGGGATACCCATACTAGGTTCATATCCAGATCGAAAACGGACACTACGTCGCCTGTATTCTCAGCCAGCAGACGATAATTCCTTTCGATTTCTTCTCTGGCTTCCTCCGCCCGCTTGCGCTCGGTGATGTCATGGAAAACGCCCAGTACGCCGACCACTTGGCCACCTTCATCTCTGACCGAGGCTTTTAACGTTTCCACGATCCTTTCCTGTCCCAGTTCGATGTACCTCTCTTCAATTCTTTCCGTGTTCCCGGACTCAACAACTCTCTTGTCGTCTGCTCTATATTTCTCAGCCAGGTCCCCGGGATAGAAGTCGTAATCCGTGTGTCCTGAGATCTCTTCGGGCTTAATCTCCAGGTCTGCGGCGTAAGCGTTGTTGCAGGAAAGGTAAACTGAATTCTTATCCTTAAGAAAGATCTTCTGCGGGATATTCTCAACTAGCGTCCTGTATTTTGCTTCGCTTTCTCTAAGAACCTGCTCCGCCCGCTTGCGCTCGCTGATATCCCGGACAAATGCGACTACTTGCCCGCCTTCTACATCAACGTAATTTACGCTAATCCCAACATCGATCATCCTCCCGTTTTTACTTTTGTGCCGACTCTCAAAACGGTGGTAACCTTGCTCCGTGAGCTTCTTCATGTGCTGAACTGTCTTTTCCGGCCTCTCCACTGCCTCAAGATCAGGTATGGACATAGTAAGCAGTTCTTCGCGGGTATAGCCCACCATCCTGCAGTAGGAGTCGTTGACTTCCAGCACTCTGCCGTCCAGATCGTTGATCAGGAAGCCGTCCAGGGCTGTTTCCAGGATTATCCGATGCTTCTCCTCCGCTCGCTTAAGCCCGGTGATGTCGTTCATCAGGCCCAAGACCTGTCTTTTCCCCTCGCTCTCAGTCAACCTGGCCGAGAATGAACAGGTCAGAATACTCCCGTCCTTCCTCCTAACCGACGACTCCCTGCCTGATACACTGCCGGTGGCCATAAGCTCTTTCATAATGCACTCGCGCTGGTCCGGGTCCACATACAAGCCAAGCTGGGCGCTGGTTTTCCCGACAACCTCGTTTCGCGCATAACCGAGAGTCTGCAAGAAGGCATTGTTGACATCAATGAACTCCCCATTCTCAATATAGGACAGTGCTACCGGAATGGGAGACTGCTGGAACAGGGTCTGGTATAACTGCAACGCCTCCTCGGCCTGCTTAAGCGGGGACTCTGGTGGCGAGTCCGCGACGTCACCTGGTGAGTTGTACTTCGCTTCCATCATCGTATTTCCTTACGTATCGGTTCTCTACTGATCACGCCTTTCTAGCCTGAAGCCGCCTTCGCCCAAGAGCTTGCTCAACTCGCCAGCCAGTTCAGGGCAGTAGTTCACCTTTAGTTCAGGCATGTCCAGGTTAGTTACGCCACCGTCGCCGACCACGGCCAGAGAAACTCTATCTTGCCCGGGATAACTCTTGAGGGTATCCATGATCCTGTGCAGGCGTTCGATGTCCTCGCTCGCGTCGTCCGACTGGTTAATATCTATCATGATGCGCCGGGGCCGTGGTTCGCTGAGCACTTCCTGCCTCACGGGGAGGAGCGTCACTTCCTGGCATTCCAGCTGCACCTCCCTATCCCTCACCTTCACCACACCTTTGATGGTAAGTATGTTGCCTTCTTGCCATAGCCCCTGGGTGCTCTCGTAGAGCCTGGGCCA
>JAUWOB010000087.1 GCA_030612345.1 Dehalococcoidia bacterium
ATCGATGCCGCTAATCTTTATGAAAACATCCTGGAGGCTGGGTCCCGCCGTATTCAGTGAGACCAGTGCAGTGTTGTGCCCTCTTGCCAGGTCCACGATCTGGGGGACAAGGGCTCCGGGGCTCTGTGTGAACAGCCTGAACTTATCACCGTCCTTGCGCACCTCGAGCACACCCTCCAGGCTAGCCAGCTCATGCTCCAGCTCATCACTAGGCTGGGCAAAGGAGACCAGCACCGACTGCACACTCTCTATGGCTTGCCTGAGGTTCTCCGGCGCATCAATACAGGCGATCCTTCCGTGGTCGATGATGGCAACCCGGTCGCACATCTGATTCGCCTCCTCCATCTGATGGGTGGTGAGGAAAATGGTGGCGCCATCGCTGTTGAGCCGGCGGATGATGGCCCTGACGAGGATGCTGCTCTGTACATCGAGGCCGGATGTGGGCTCGTCGAGAAATATCACTGCTGGGTCATGCACCAGAGCCATGGCGATAACGAGCCGCTTCCTCATCCCCAGGGAGAACTCGCTGGCCTTAGTGTGACGTTTCTCCCACAGCCCCAGCTCTTGCAGGAGCTCTCGGGCCCTCGCCTCGCGTCGCCTTCGGGGAACACCATGGAGTTCTCCGGTGAATATGAGGTTGGCCCAGGCGGAAAGCTCCACATAGACGTTGGACATCTCAGGCACCACTCCGATGTCCTGTCGGGCACCGTAAGCGTCTTTGATAATGTCGTGTCCATTGACAAAGGCTGTGCCTTCACTTGGGGTAAGCAGGGTAATCAGTATATTCACCGTGGTGGTCTTGCCCGCGCCGTTGGGCCCGAGGAAGCCAAATATCTCCCCTTTCTTTACACCAAAACTGATGTGGTCAACAGCCAGAACTTGACCGTAGTACTTGGTCAGGTTGACCGCCTCAACCGCAAAGCCGTTATCCATCTCTTCTCCCTTGAACAACCAGGCTCAAATCGTTCTGCCCTCTGTTCTTCCAAAACGCCGCACTACCAAGTTACTGAAGTCCCTGCAAGAGGAACTTGGCAAGATCTGACACCCACCCAGCTATCTTCGCCTCGGGAACTGAGTCGTAGTAAGGCAGATAGGGCTTGATGTCTATGATAGGTGTACCATCAAAGGTGTCCAGACCCTTGACCCTGAGTACGTTGCCCTTACGCTCCAGAATTTGCACCGCCGTAGCGCAGATGGAGTTGGGTCGCACCGGACAGCGGGTGGCGAATACTCCTACAAGGGGAAACTCCTCTCTACCCGCCGGGTGAAACTTGATACTGAACTCTTGACCCCACGGGAGCTTCCCAGATTCGTCACCAGACCAGTAGTACACTATGACATGCGAGTACTCCTCAATCCCGTCCAGGCCTTCAGCCAGATTCTTGTCGAGGACGAGCTCGGATACAGCTTCTCCCCATGACGCTGGATTACGCCAACCCTCCCCACTACGCGCCAACTGGCTCCCCTCAGGTGGGCTGCCCTCCGGCTCTATCCTGTTTCTTACTCTCCCTATTGGTTTCACCTGAAACCCAGTCGTGTTTTCCTTTCTCTTCGAGCGCGCCATAATACCTCCTCTCTATACAAAAGGGCTGTCTGGCGATCAAGCAGTTCTTATGCTGGATGCTTTCAGCCTGCTTTTTTTATTTCCTCGATGCGCTGTTCCAACACCTTAGCCTGCGCCTGCAGGTCCTTGAGGTACTGCTCAAGTTGGCTTATGCTCTCTTCCCTGGTCGCGGGTTGCTGCGGATAGCCGTGGGCACCGCACTCGCAGTAGTGGTGGCCCACGCCCCAAAAAGCATAATGCTCTGGATGACCGTAGCCAAACTCATGGTGATGACACATCTTGATCCCTCCTTGGACAAAAATTTTAACAGGATTCCCCCCTGCTGGCTTCCTCTACGATTAGCGCTTCTGACATGAGTTCTCTACAATGCCCGAGAACCTCAGGGTTTACAAAGTAATGAACCCGATAGCCCGTCCTTTGACCCTTTACCAGCCCAATGCTTCTGAGAACACGTAGGTGCTGAGACACCGCTGACTGGCTGACTCCAAGACGCCACGCCAGCGCATTGACACACAAAGCATGGGGATCGCGTTGTCTGCAGAGCAACTTTAGCAGCCTCAGCCTGGTAGGGTCGGCAAGGGCGGCAAACACAGCTACCTGCTCCTCAACGTTTTCTTCAGCAAACTCTTCCATATTGAATATGAGTCTCCGCTAATATGCTAATATACTTATATACCACATAATCAGGGTTTCGTCAATAGGGTCATGCCTCTCCGGAGTAATGTTGGGGTATAATGAAACCCATCACCTTGAGATGACTTAGGGCACGGACTGTTTCTGATCCAGCGATTTGCCTGAAAATATGCGCCAACTCCATCAATCCCTCGTCCATAGCCTTATGTATGATCATTCTCGTCTCATAGAGCTAACTTAGCAGGAATAGGCTGACCGCCATAACCAGCATACCCGCTCCTATGCCTATGACCACGAGGTGCTCCTTGCCATATCGATGTGCCAGGGGTAGGAGTTCAACCAGGCTGATAAAGACCATGATACCAGCCACGAAGGCAAGGAGAGTTGAGAGCACGGTTGGCGTTAGAAAGGGAAGTAGAATTGCGTAGCCGATGAGTGCTCCCAAAGGCTCAGCCAGTCCAGATGAGAAGGAGTACAGAAAAGCTCGTCGCCTACTGCCGGTGGCATAGTATATGGGCACTGACACCGCCATGCCCTCCGGGATGTTATGGATGGCAATAGCAATAGCGACTGCTACTCCAAGAGTTACGTCCCCAGTAGCTGCACTGCTAAAGGTGACCAGTCCTTCAGGAAAATTGTGTATGGCTATTCCCACAGCGGTAAGAACGCCAGCCCGCATGAGGATGGAGGACTTGCCTGCGGTGGATGAGAGAGATGGTCCTGTTCCCTTTTCTTGCCTTGAATTGTCTTGGCCAGCAACTGAGGGCTGTGCTGTCCCACGTCGTTCCTCCTCATACTCATGAGGAACAAGTGTGTCTACTACGGCAATGAAGGCAATACCAACAAAGAAGCCCAAATTGGCGGTGGCGAAGCCTACCTGGTCGATGGCAGTCTTGAGCAGTTCAGCGAATGAGATATAGATCATCACGCCGGCAGAGAAGCCCAGCATTATTGCCAGGTAGGAGTATTTGGGCGTGCGTATAAAGTAGGCAATGGCACTGCCAATCCCTGTTGACAGCCCTGCCAGAGTGGTCAGCAATAGCGCAAAGCCTACATCAACCTGCATAACACTGCTCAGTGATAAGAAGTCCGTTCCTGTGGTTTCCCCGTGCGCCTCTCGTTGGTTAATAAGAACGGGAACGGACGCCATTCTTGAGGCTAGCCTACTAGCTCATACGCCTTGCCCAACAGAACGCCAGTTTGACCGTGAGCGCAACTGAAACGGCTGGCGCAATGAGAACAAGCCTCTGCGGTAGGGCCGACTTCACGCAGTCGACCCTTACGTACAAGGAGCTGGAGCATCCCATCAAGGGCGCTTCGCTCCACGCCCAGTCGCCGGCTCATCTCATTCAGATCTAGCGGGCCCTTTGGCCTCCTTAAGCTCCTCCAATATTCTCGAAAGCATCGCCTGAACCCTTCTCCAGATGTGCTATTTCCTTCGTCCCGTCAGTGAGACAACAATGGTTCCGAGCAGAACAACTGTAAGCCCAAGGGTAAAGATTATAGGCCAGTATGGAGGCGACTCTTCCTCTTCTTCCTCAACATCGAACAGCTCGTCTGACTCTAATGTCAGGACCTTGTCTCTGACCTCCTCCCACTGCTGTGCAAAATCGGCTTCCTCAGCCGCCGTTGCGGTTTCGGTCTTTACCTTTGTCCTCAGCTCGAAGAAGCCGTCAGGAAAGACCCCCTCAAGAACTCGGGTTTCAAAGGATTCACCGGTGTCCGTGTTGGTGATTTCGTACCAGAAGATATCCAGATCGAAATTCTTCTTCGTCACCCCCTCGGCCAGCTCAACTTCCGCTGCTCCACGGGTGAACGCCCGGGTAACATACTCAAAGGTGGCCTTGCTGCCCTTACTGGGATGGCCGTATCTGACAGCGAAATCCGCCATGTTAGGCACATCTTCCGGCCAAAGCTGGGAGAATGCCAACTGCAACACCCTGAAGGTGAGAACCTCGCAGACGGATAGGCTGCCATCGGGAATAACTACGCCATCAACCTCGATCTCGATCCGCTCCATCCCTCTGCTATAGCCCACCAGGTCGTCTTCCTCGACGGCGAACTTGTACAATTCACCGGCCTCATCGAAGATCCAGATGGGCATTAGTTCTGTTTCCTCAACCGAGCCGCTGGCTCCAGATGGCGCGTGAGCATAGACCGGTGCGGCGAGAAGAGCCGCTGCCATCGCTAGCGTCAGGGCAAGCATCAGAGCCAGGCCAAAACCCCTTGCTTTGGAGATTCCATGTAACTTGAATTTACTCATGTCATTGCCTCCTTATCCTATGATCGGGCAGGAGGCAAGCTCCCGCCCGGTTCGATTCTTCTTGAGCTATCAGGTGAAGAGCCTGCCAATTTGATAGATAAGCGTCGCCACAATCCAGCCCAGGACAAGGGTGTAACCGACGACGAAGCCAGTCCATCTCCAGGAGTTGGTCTCCCGTTTGACGATGGCGATAACCGCCATACACGGGACGTATATCAGGGACATGGCCATGAAGGCGAAGGCGATGAGCGGTGTCCAGCCCAGCTCAAAGCCGATGACATTCCCCAGACCACCAAGCTCTTCAACACCGGTAAACAGGACGCCAAATGTCCCTACCACCACCTATTTGGCCAGGATACCGAAGATGAGGGTCACTGCCGCTTGCCACTGGCCAAAGCCAGCGGGGCTGAATATGGGAGCGATTGCCCTTCCTA
>JAUWOB010000027.1 GCA_030612345.1 Dehalococcoidia bacterium
AATGGGCAGGATTGTCCCGATGAGCGTGGAGTAGAGGATCGGCTTGATGCCCCCTCCCCCCAGGTGCCGTTCTACCAACCTTGACGGGATGAACTCGTGGATCAAGCCACTCAGCAGGAACCCTATTGCCAGGACGGGCAATACCTCGATGAGATAATCCTTGAATACTATGAAATACTGGACTACCAACTATCCCCTCCGGGATTTCTGGCGAAACAATTCCTGACACTCATCACTCTCATCACCGCGCCAAAGCCAAGCGCTGCCCGTAAGTTCGGCAGTTCTCCTTAGCCCTGAGCCTTCCTCTTTTTTCTCAAGGCATCTTGCAGCCCACGTCTTCACTTATATGCTTTGACTGTGATGCTCAGAAGCTTCTCGGGTGGTTGGCTTCCCTCACCTTCTACATAGCACTCTTTGCCGGACAGCACCTGCACATCCCTAAAGCCAGCTTCCTTCATCTTCTCCAGGTATTCTTGCTGCTCCAAAGCGCCGGCGATACAACATGCCCAGGCATCAGGGTCGCTCTTTATGGCAGCAGGGAGCGCTCTCTCGGAAACTATGTCGGAGACTGTGAGCCTGCCCCCGGGCTTCAAGACTCGATAAGCCTCCTGGAAGACCTTGGATTTGTCCGGGGAGAGATTGATAACGCAGTTACTGAGAATCACATCCACGGATTCATCCTCAACGGGAAGTCTCTCCATTTCTCCCAGGCGAAACTCCACGTTGTGGTAGCCATAGACTCTGGCGCTCTCCTCTGCTCTATTCACCATCTCTTCCGTCATATCCACACCAATAGCCTTGCCAGCCATACCAACCTTGTTGGCCGCCAGGAACACATCTACACCGGCTCCTGACCCCAGGTCGAGGACTATCTCCCCCGTTTTGAGGTCTGCTATGGCCGCCGGATTGCCGCATCCCAGGCCCATAACTGCCTCCTCTGGCACACGCTGCAAATCTTCCCTCGAATATCCGATAGCCTCAGCCTGGGAGAGGGGGCCACCCCCGCAAGCACAACTTGAGCAGCTCTCTCCTTCTTGCTTAGCTATCTGCGCGTATCTGCCCTTCACGACTTTCTTGATTTCCTTCTCTTTCATGATTTTCGCCTCCTGCGATTGTTTACGATTGCACTATGCCCAGAGCACTTCTGCACGGCGAGCTTTTTTCTCCTGAACACTCGTCAAGAAGGCCATGGGTTTCATCTCCTTCTGCTTTCTCAATTCATGGGCTGGCCGGGGCGGGTTCCCCTCGCCGTGTGGTCGGCATCCGGGTCCCGTGAGTACTATGCTTCTAACCCTCGATGTACTGTCTCACCTTGGCCTCGCTTTCGCCCCAGCTAATGCCAATGAACTCAATCTCGTCTCCTCTCTCCTCGAAAGCTGCCTGCAGATAGGGGATCTGGCGGACGCAATACCGACACCAGGTGGTCCAGAAGTTAAGCAGAACCCACTGACCTCTCAGCTGGCTCAGCGTCACTGACTGTCCATCGAGAGTGGCCAGGGTAAAATCCGGAGCCGCATGCCCGATTACCGGGGCTACTCCCGGGAGGGGAGATGCGCCTTGGCTCGAAGTTACATCTTCCAGCCAGCGAATTAAGTCTTCCTGGCTCCGAAAAGCGCCTACTATTCTACCGCGGACAATCCCTTCTTCGTCGATTAGTAAGGTGACGGGAACGCCTCCAATATTGTAAGCCGCTCCTATCCTCTGGTCTCTGTCCAGAGCTATGGTGAAGGTTACATCGGATGCGGGAGACGGCACACGCCCCGGAAGATACCACCTTAGCACCAGGATGGCAACTACTATCACCACGACCACTATTGTAAGTTGTATTGCTTTTCTTATGCGCATAACATCATTCACCTCTTAGAAAGTAAGAGAAATAAGACGAGTCAGGTAGCCGGTAAGCAGCCCGATGCCCACGGCTATAAGAAGTATGCCGCTCAGCACAGAAATCATGTTGGCGCGCCGGCTAAGCCATGTGATAAGCGGTGCCGCTGACCCCATAGCCAGCCCGATGCCGACGAAGGGCACACCCAGCCCCAGCGAGTAAGCAAGGAGCAGACAGGCACCCTGCCAGGCGGTTTGCGCACTCGAGGCCAGAGCCAGGATGCCGGCTAGCACAGGTCCTACGCAGGGCGTCCATCCTAGGGCGAAGGCGGCTCCCAATCCGAGGGAGCGCAGATATCCCGAGCCCTTACCCAAGGAGCCTTTGAAACGCATTCCGTAATTGAGCGAGGGTATCTTGCGGGCGGCAAGCAGCCAGAGCCCGAACAATATCAGCAGACTGCCAGCTATCCTGTAAAGCAGCGTGGTGGGAACAATTGCTCCTATCAACCCCACCGAAGCTCCCAGGCCCGCAAACACCAGGGAAAAACCAGCCACAAAGCTAACGGCGTGAAGGGTGACGCGCCAGCGGCTGATTTCCGATGTCAAGGAAGAGGCACCCGCCAGATTGACGATGTATACCAACCCGAGAGGTAGCACGCAAGGCGAGAGAAACGAAAGCACGCCGGCAACAAACGCGACGCCTAAAGATAATTCACCCATAGACAATCAGATCTGTCCGCCTCAATCCGACATGGCACCCATCTCCCCCAATTCCTAAGCATTTGTCTCTATTATTTCGCCCTTCACTCCGATCATGACCGTTTCCAGGGGAATATCCTTGCCGCTCTTGCTCAAGGCCTCCCGCACCGCCTGAACCAGACCCTGACAGCAAGGAACTTCCATGTACACAACTTTGATGCTCTTGATATCTGAGCTCTCCAGTATCTGGGTGATCTTGCTCACGTAAGCGCTGAGATCATCGAGTTTGGGACAGCCGATAGCGATGGCTTTACCCTTGATAAAATCATGATGAAAATTGGCGTAGGCAAACGGAACGCAATCGGCAACAAGGACTAGATCCGCATTCCGTAAATACGGAGCATGCGCTGGCACCAGATGAAGCTGGATCGGCCACTGACGGAGTTCAGAGCTAACCCTGACGCTTGCCTCCGCCACATCCTCCTTCTTTTGCCAGTGTAACATCTGGGCCGAAGGACACGAGCTTATGCCGGCGTGAGAATGGTGCTGAGGAAGCTCATGGGCATGCTCGCTCAGATGAGCCAGGTGCTTCTCCAGGAGTTCAGGCGATTTCTCCTTGATATGGCTGACTACTCCCCCTCCGTCATATTCCTCGACTTCCTTTTCCTCAATAGCCATGGCCCCCCGGGGACAGTCGCCAAGACATGCCCCGAGCCCATCGCAGAAACTCTCTTTTACCAGTCTTGCCTTGCCGTCAACAATCTGCAGCGCTCCTTCCGGACAAGAGGGAATGCAGAGCCCGCAGCCGTCGCATTTCTCTTCATCAATCTTGATAGTCTTCCTCTTTACCTTCGCCATTCAGTCGATCTCCTTGAGCAATTCCGCAACCTTCTCTTTTATGATAGCGAGTGTCCGGCGGTATGTTTCTATGTCCTTGCCGCAGGGGTCGGCAATATCCCAATCGATCCTTTTCGCCCCCGGGATGACGGGACATTCAACTTCGCAGCCCATAGTGACTACTATGTCAATCGGTTCCTTGTCCTGGATGGCCTTCGGTTTCCCACGCCAGGTGATGTTCTCCTCCCTCAATACTTCCAGTACCTTTGGCTCTACGTGTTGGGCCGGATTCGTCCCCATGCTCACAAACTCAAGATTGGGTCTGCTGCTCAATTTCCTGGCCACCGCCTCCGCCATCTGGCTTCTGCATGAGTTCCCCAGACAGACAAACGCGATCCTCTTCTTCTTCAGTGCTTTGTACATCTCTTCTCCGACGCATTCTACAGCATATTTGCACCACTGCACGCAGGCTTCCAGGTCGTTGTAAATGGTAAACCCACACTTACTGCATTTGGTCAGCATCTCATGGGAGAAAATCTCCACTTCTCTGCCGCACTCAGGACACTTCTTTATCTTAATCGTTGGTGTCCGTATATGTGCTGCTCCGGGGCATTTATCAAACATGGTCATCACCTCCGGGTTCTTGGCGGGGCAATCATCTGCTACTCTTCAGAAGGGGGGACATGGCTCTCAACCTGGCCACGATTCCGGGCAAGACCCTCAACACCCGCCCCACGTCTTGCTCCGAGTTCTCCCGCCCCAGGCTGCATCTGAGCGAGCCATGAGCTTGCTCGGGCGGAAGACCCAGCGCCAGAAGAACATGCGAGGGTTCAAGGCTTGCTGAGCTACAGGCTGAGCCCGTAGAGGCGCAGATACCCTCAAGATCAAGATTCAGGAGCACGGCTTCGCCCTCCACAAAACCAACGCTCACATTGATGTTGTTGGGCAGCCTTCTCCTGGGATGACCGTTCAAGCGAACATGGTCCATCGTCTCCAGGAGACCTGTAATCAGCTTATCCCGAAGACCCCGCAGCCGTTCCGCTTCCTTAGCCGTCTCCTGCCCGGCAATCTCTACGGCCTTACCCAAGCCCACGATGCCGGGAATATTCTCTGTACCGGCCCTGCGTCCCTTTTCTTGCTCTCCACCCTGCATAAGGGAAACCAACCTGGTGCCTTTCCTCACATACAACGCTCCAACTCCCTTGGGTCCGTATAGCTTGTGTGCTGAAATCGAGAGCAAGTCCACCTTGAGTTCATCCACATTCACCGCAATATGCCCCACGGTCTGCACGGCATCGCTGTGAAAGCAGATGCCAGCCTCTTCAGCGATTCTGCCTATTTCTTCTATAGGCTCTATGGTGCCTACTTCGTTGCTGGCATGTATAACCGAGATCAGGATGGTCTTGCCGGTGATAGCTCTTCTGACATCCGCTGGATCAGCCAGTCCATACTGGTCCACAGGCAGGCAGGTTATCGTGAATCCTCGTTTCTCCAGAAACCTGGCCGCCTCCAACACAGCGTGATGTTCAATCGAGGTAGTGATGATATGATTTCCTTTATGCTCATTGGCATAGGCAGCGCCCTTCAGGGCCAGATTATCGGCCTCCGTTCCTCCACTGGTGAAGACAATCTCCTCACTTCGTGCGCCGATCAGTCCTGCCACCCTGGTTCTGGCCTCCTCTACGGCAGCCCTTGCCTCCTGCCCGTAAGAATAGATGCTGGAAGGATTGCCGAAGGCATCGGTGAAATAAGGCAGCATAGCCTTCACTACCTCGGGATGGGTCGGCGTGGTGGCAGCATGATCAAGATATACTCTATTCATATCCTGACTTTATCCCTCCACAACATAATCTGTAACGAGGTCAAGATGGTTCGAATCAGTATAGCACGGCTGATGCTTGGGGCCCTTAAGTTCAATCTTTGGATGCGTCCCTACATAGCTCCCCTAGTGTTTCGAGGAATGCATCCCGGGCGCTTCTCTCCAATACTTCTCAGGGTTTTCATCGAAGGCCTTCTTGCAGCCTAGGGCGCAGAAGTAATAGGTCTTACCCTTGTACTGCGATGTTGCGGCCGCCTTCTTCTCATCGACCTCCATGCCGCAAACAGGGTCCTTGGCCATCTTGCCACTCCCGTTCAGTTCCTGAGCCGCAGAGCGCCCTCCAAATAGAAGACGCTTGAGTCGTCCTGCCATCTCGCTCACCTCCTTTTCTATCTTTTCCTCAGAAGCTTAGGCCCCGAGGCCATGTTTACGACTGTTGCCAGCTCGGTTCCACCTTAGCCTTCCTCAGGCGCAGGGAATTGGTCACCACATTGAGAGAGCTAATGGTCATCGCCGCCATCCCCACCATCGGATGTAACAGCCCCAATACCGCCAGGGGGATAGCCAGCGCATTGTACACCCAGGCGTAAAAGTAGTTTTGCTTGATCTTTCTGAAGGTAGCCCGGGAAAGGTTCACTGCCGTGACCACAGCGCTCAGTTCGCCTCTCACCAGGGTGATATCGGACGATTCAATGGCAATGTCGGTGCCGGTGCCTATAGCTATGCCCACATCGGCCTGCGTAAGAGCCGGAGCATCGTTTATGCCATCGCCCACCATAGCTACCGTCCCGACCTCTTCCTGCAGACGCCGGATTTCCGCTGCCTTGTCCTGGGGTAAGACATCCGCCAGCCCCCGCGTAATCCGTACCTTTCTCGCAATGGCGGCGGCGGTTCTCCGGTTATCCCCGCTGATCATGGCCGTCTCCAGTCCCATCTTCCTCAATTCAGCGATGGCCTGAATTGAATCCTCTTTCAAAGTATCGGCCATGGCGATGATGCCTGCTATTTCGCCATCAACGGCCACCAGCATAGCTGTCTTGGCTTCATCTTCCAGCTCAGCCAGCCGCTTCTTGAACCGGCTGGAATCCATCTGAGAGTCCTCCATCAGCTTCTGGTTGCCCACCAGGACCTCTCTGCCGTCTACCCTGCCTCTTATTCCTTTGCCGGTAACGGCTTCGAAACTATCCACCTCGGTGAGATGAATCCCCCGGGCCATGGCCTCTCCGACTACGGCCTGCCCCACGGGATGCTCCGAGCCCTGCTCCAGGCCAGCAGCCAGAGAGAGAATGTCCTTCTCCTCAAACTTGCTGCCGGCCACGATCTCAGTGACCCCCGGCTTGCCCTTGGTAATAGTCCCGGTCTTGTCGAAAACAATGGTATGAACTTCGCTCATGGTCTGAAGCGCCTGTCCGTGACGGAACAAGACCCCTTTCTCAGCCCCCATGCCGGTGCCCACCATCAAAGCTGTGGGGGTGCCCAGCCCCAGGGCGCAGGGACAGCTTATGACCAGGACGGCGATACTGGCGAAGATGGCCAGGCTTACAGTCCCCAGGTCGGGGTTTATCCAGGGAAGAAACGAAGCACCCCAGGTGATGATCCTCATGAAGAAGTCAGGGAAGACCAGCCAGCTGATACCCGTCAGAAGCGAAATCCCCAGCACCCCGGGCACCATGTAGCTGGTTACCCTATCGGCGAATTCCTGGACGGGGACCTTGGAGCCCTGACAGTCCTCTACCATCCTGATGACCTGAGCCAGGAAGGTGTCCCTGCCTATCTTGGTTGCCTTTACTTTTAGCAGGCCCTGCTGGTTGATGGTGGCGCCGATAACCCTATCGCCTTCTATTCTGTTCACGGGCATCGACTCGCCGGTGGCCATAGATTCGTCAATGGCGCTTTCTCCTTCCACTATCAGTCCATCGGTGGGGATCTTCTCGCCTGGCCTGACCACCATCATGTCCTCTACTTTCACCTCTTCGATGGCAATCTCTTTCTCCACGCCGTTCACCGAGATGCGGGCAGTCTTGGCCCCCAACTGCAGCAGTTTCTTGATCGCCTGAGAGGCCCGGCCTTTGGCCCTGACCTCCAGAAATCTGCCCAGTAGATGGAAGGCAACAATTCCCATCGCCATTTCGATGAAGCTCGGCCCCGGCCAGATGAATGCCGCTACGCCCATGAAATAGGGCGGCACCGAACCGAGAGAGATCAGGACATCCATGTTGGCCCGACGGCGCCGGATCGCCCTCCAGGAAGCCTGATGGGTGGGCCAACCGGCCACAAACACCACGGGAAAGCCGAGCAGGGCGATTATCAGCACGTACCCGGGAATGGGAATAAACATGGAAAGAATCATCAGCGTCCACCCCACGCCTGCCGGGATGATAGCAAAGATGAAACGCCGTCTCGCCTTATGGACTTTCAGTATTTCTTCGTCAACCTTATCATCTTCTTTCTCACACACTACCGAATAGCCGGCCGCTTCCACGGCCTGCTTGAACTCAGCCATGCCGGCCTCGCCCCTCAGATAAGCAACGGTCGCCTTCTCGCTGGCCAGGTTGACGTTGGCCGATATTACCCCGGGCACCTTGGCCAGGGCCTTCTCAACGTTGGCAACACAGGAGGCGCAGGTCATGCCGCCCACGCTAAAGGTTATCTTCTCCAGGCCCACACCATAACCGGCGTCCGAAACGGCATCTACCAGCGCCCTGGTATCTATCTGACTCGGATCGTATTCAACAGACACGGTTTCGCTGGCCACATTGACATTGACCCGCGACAGCCCGCGTAGCTTAGCAAGTCCCTGCTCGATGGCGGCGGCGCAGGAGCCACAGGTCATGCCCGTCACCGGCAATATAACCTTCCTGGTTCTTTCAGACATCTCCCTCAAACCTTCTTGCTTAGCCATCGCCTATGGTACGCGACAAGAGACTGGAGCGCAATACTGCTCTGTCCAGGTTCATCCTCTTTTCCTCTGTCGCTGGGCCAGATCCTCTAAGGTCGTGGAATCCAGAACCTGAACCATCGCCTCCATCAACTCACTCCAGACGTCCCGGCTAGCACAAAGAGCAGAGCGCTGGCATAGTCCTGGATCACGGACACACTCTACCGGTGCAATGGAGCCTTCCAGAGCTTGAATCACCTCGCTGAGCTTGATCTGCGAGGGCGGCTTAACCAGCAGGACACCGCCTCGAGCTCCTCTTGTGCTCCTCACCAGACCAGCAGTTATCAGAGGCGCAATCAAATGCTCCAGATAGTGCAGTGAAATCTCCTGTCGCCGGGCAATATCCTTCAGTGGGATCAGTCCTTCACCATCATGAAGAGCAAGGTCCAAAAGCGCCCTGAGTCCATATCTTCCTCTGGTAGAGAGCTTCATATGACTTCGTCATCATTGTTGACTACAATGGTCAACTTCGCATAGTATAGCCAGGAATGCCGACCCCGTCAAGTTTTCAAAATCATCCGATCTGAGATATGATTCACCGAACAGAAAGAAGACAGGTGTCGATCACCCTCTGGAGAAAGAGATGAAGGTATTCAACACTCTGAGCAGGCAGAAGGAGGATTTCCGCCCCCGCGGCGAAATTGTGACCATGTATGTCTGCGGAGTCACTGTCTACAACGAAAGCCATATCGGGCACGCTATGGCTTATATAATCTCCGATGTAATCAAGCGCCACCTTGAGTTCAAGGGCTACAAGGTTAAGCACGTGCAGAACTTCACCGACATAGACGATAAGATTATCGACCGTGCTAACCGGTTGGGGATGCCACCATTGGAACTGGCCGATAAGTACATTGCCCGCTATTTTGCCGATATGTCTGCGCTGAATATCAAACCGGCCGATGTCTATCCCAAAGCAACCGAGGAAATAGCGATGGTCATCGAGATCATCGAGGGCCTTCTGGCCAAAGGTTACGCCTACGAGTCCGAGGGGAGCGTCTACTTCCGCGTCAGGAGTTTTCCCGACTACGGCAAATTGAGCCGCCGCAATCTAGAGGAGATGATCTCCCAGGCCGGCACCTATGAAGAGAAGAAGGAATATCCGCTGGACTTTGCCTTATGGAAGGCGTCCAAGCCAGGTGAGCCTTTCTGGGAGAGTCCCTGGGGCAGGGGCAGGCCGGGGTGGCACATGGAGTGCAGTGCCATGGCCCTGAAGCACCTGGGCCAGAGCATAGACATCCACGGCGGCGGACAGGACCTTGTCTTTCCCCATCATGAGAACGAGATAGCTCAATCAGAAGGCTTCACTGGGCAAGCTCCCTTTGCTCGATACTGGCTGCCCAACGGCCTGCTGCAGCTGGACAAGGCAAAAATGAGCAAGTCCACCGGCAATCTGGTGAGCGTCAGAGACG